>JAYVVU010000153.1:0-2059 GCA_043786755.1 Actinomycetota bacterium | reverse complement strand
CAATCGGGTCAGTCCGACGTCGACCGACTCGCCACGGCGCTCGACGAGGCCGTCGGTGTAGAGCCACAGCGAGTCTCCGTCGGCAAGCGTCGTCTTCGCTGCTGAACGCGAGATGTCCTGACCGAGTCCGAGCGGGGGACCACCGTACGACAGTTGCTCAACCTCGCCGTCGGCGCGATGAATCATCGGTGGCATGTGCCCCGCTGTGATCAGTTCCAGGTTTCCGGTCGATGGTTGGTACGAAGCCGCGACCATGGTGCTCATGCGCGCGCCCTCGACGTTCTGTGCAAAGCGATCGAGGTTCTCGACGATGGCCGCCAGCGAATCGGTGCGAGAGACGAGAGCCGCGAATGCGTGACGTAGTTCGCCCATCGTCACCGCCGCGTGCAGACCACGTCCGACGACATCGCCGATTCCGATCACATAGCGATCTGGGCCAGCAGCGACGATGTCGTACCAATCGCCACCGACTTCCAGATTCGCCGCACCTGCTTCATACAGGGCCGCCGTGTGCGCGCCGGGCAAGAAGGGAAGTACGGCGGGCAACAGGCTGCGTTGCAGACGCTCGGCAACTGAACGGTCGCGATCGCTCGTCGACGCACGCTCGAGGCCGAGCCCGAACAACTCGGCGACGGTTGCCAACGTGCGCTGCAGTGGCGCGGTGAATGTGACCGGATGCGTCCACGCGAACCCGAGTGCCGCATGACCGCGGCGCGTTGGGTATGCGGCGAGTGCGTGCAGTCCCGCGTTGGCGGATTTTTCTGCTTCAAGAGGAAAGCTGAGGAGAATCTCGTCGGCACTGCTCATATGCACCGGCACACCCGTCACGACGGCTCTGCCGAGTGGACTCGCCTCGTCAAGCCGTACCTCCGAGGAGCGATTGCCCTCGTCGACACCAAGCGACTTGCCGTAGTGCAGCTTCAAGTCGCCAGTCTCGACATCGACGATTCCCGCGTGCGCAATTGTTGCCCCAACGAGCTCGCCAGCAATCTGGCTGGTGCGTTGCATGATCTCTTCGATGCCAGCGGCTGCGGTGAGTGCCTTCGCCAAATGGAAGAGCTGTTCGGTGGAGTGATCTTGCGCAGCCTTCAGCCGTATGGCATCGCGTCGTTCAATCTCCGCGATCGCAAACCCGCTCAGATCGGCCAGCGTGCTGCGGTCGGCGTCGGTCCAGGCGCGCTCTCGTCGGTCCATGACGCCGAAGACCCCGCGCACTTCACCGGCGATGTCGACGAGGCGCAACGCGAGGCAGGCACACGTCGCGGACTCTTGGATCAGTTCCGCCAGGCGTTCATCGCCGCGACCATCGTCAATTTCGAACACGCCGTCGTCGGCAACGGCCAGTTCAGCAACAGCCACGCTCAGCGCTTCCCAGTCGTTTTTGCTGTCGCCATCGATGTTGAGTAGGTGCGTGGCCAAGGCGCCGGCAAGATCGATCACAGTCACGAACGTGATCGGGACGTCGAGAACCTGTCGCGCTAAGCGAGCTACGGGCGCGAACGAAGCTGTTTCGAGCTGTTCGGTCGACGTTGGCACACAACAGAGAGTACCCACCTGATGTGGCTAGGCGTTTCGGCGATTGGCCCAGTGGGTAGTCCACCGATATGACTGCTACGACATCCACCGAGCCCTATACCCTGCCCGATCTGCCCTACGCGTACGACGCGCTAGGCCCGTGGTGTCCGGCCGAGACGCTGAAGTTGCATCACGGCAAGCACCATGCGACCTATGTCAAGGAGGCCAACAAAGCGGCCGACCTGTTGGCGAAGGTTGATCCTGCCGACGAAGCGACGCTCACCGCTTTGCAGGCGACGTTTGCGTTCAACCTCTCCGGGCATCTGATGCACTCGCTGTTCTGGACGACCATCGCGCCACAGTCGTCGCAACCCTCGGCCGCGCTCGCCGGCCGCATCAAGGCGGACTTTGGGTCAAGCGAGCGGTTCACCGCCATGTTCACCTCGGCTTGCGTCAAGGTGCAAGGGTCGGGATGGGGCGCGATCAGCGTCGACCCAGCCACCGGATCTCTGCGAGTTCGTTCCATCCTCAATCACGCAAACGG
>JAYVVU010000152.1:0-4895 GCA_043786755.1 Actinomycetota bacterium | reverse complement strand
CCACGTCGGCCATCCCCGAGTTCGTCACGGCGACCGTGTTGCTTGTTGTCTTCGCGGTCAAGTTGAAGATTGGCAAGGCGTACGCCAATCCGCCCGATGGAACCCCCTTATTCGATCAATTCGAATACCTCCTACTTCCCGCGCTTGCGATGTCGATCGCCTACTTCGGTTACATCACCCGCATGACCCGCGCCGGCGTCATTGGTGCACTACACGCCGACTTCACTCGTACCGCAGTAATGAAGGGTCTGTCACAGAAACAGGTCATGCGGCGCCATGTCTTACGCAATGCGTTGGCACCAACCATCGTCGTGATCAGTACATCGGTGGGCTACCTGATCGGCGGCATCATCGGTGTCGAGAAGGTGTTCAACTATGCCGGGCTCGGGCAAACCATGCTGACGGCGGTGAACAGCAGCGATATTCCCGTACTGCAAGGCGCAGTGCTGCTCGTGGGAATGGTGTACATGGTTTCGACACTGCTGGCCGACTTGCTGATCGCCTATCTCAACCCGCGCATTCGTCTGGAGAACACGAGATGAGCACGACACTGCCTGCGTCGGGTGCGCTCAGTGAGCGCAAACAAGCGCGCCGCGAGAAGTGGCGGCTCATCGTTCGTCGACCAAGCTTCATCATCGGCGTTGCGATCGTCGCAATCTGGGTTGCCTGCGCATTGTTCCCAGATCTGATTGCACCGCACGACCCACTCAATTACCGCACAGGTAAGCATCTCCCGCCTGGTTGGTCACACCTTTTCGGAACCGATGCCACCGGCCGCGATGTCCTCTCGCGGGTAATCGCTGGTGCACGCGATGTATTGAAGATCGCGCCTGCGGCTGCGGTGCTCGGCGTGTTGTTCGGCGTAATCCTCGGTCTGATGCAGGGCTATCTCGGGGGCTGGGTCGACCTCATCGCCAGTCGAATCGTCGAGGCATTTCTGTCGTTGCCGGTGGTGTTGGTCGCGCTGCTCTCGATCACCACACTCGGTCGTTCCAACCTGGTCGTCATCGGAGTCGTTGCCACCCTCTTCACCCCGATCGTCGCGCGCACAGTTCGCGCGGCGGTGCTGGCCGAACGCGACCTGGACTACGTGACGTCGGCGAAGCTACGCGGCGAGTCGAAAGCCTTCATCATGTTCCGAGAAATCCTGCCCAATGTTTCAGGACCTATCATCGTCGAACTTACCGTTCGGATGGGCTACGCAGTGTTCACCGTCGCCACGCTCTCGTTCTTAGGTGCCGGGCCGCCGCCGCCGTCTCCCGACTGGGGAGCACAGGTCAGCGACACCTACAATAACCTCATCGCCGACTTCTGGTGGCCAACCTTCTTCCCAGCAATGGCGATCGCCACATTGGTAATCGCTGTCAGCCTGATCGCCGACTCCGTGCAGTCGGTCATGGAGGCGTCATGAGCAAGCCATCACTCTCCCCCGACACGACAATGCTCGACGCACGACATGCCGCCTTGTCAGTCGAGAACCTGCAAGTTATGTACACGGTGCGCGGCGTAGATCGCGAAGTACTACGCGGTGTTTCATTCTCTGTCGCGCCCGGCGAGGCATACGGTTTGGTTGGCGAGTCTGGCTGCGGTAAATCGACTACCGCCTACGCGGCTCTGCGCTACTTGCCCAGTAACGGCAAGATCGTTGGCGGGCACGTACGCGTTGGCGGTCGCGACCTGACGGCGATGACCGACGGCGAACTCCAGCAGTTCCGGGCCACCGAAGCATCAATGGTCTACCAAGACCCCGCGCAGGCGCTCAACCCAACATTGCGAGTTGGACGACAGATCATCGAGAGCTTCACACTGCTTGGCCACGATAAGAACGCCGCGGCCGAGATGGCAGTCGCCGCGTTACACAGGGTGCGTATCGCAGACCCAAGCCGTGTCATGGATCGATTCCCATTTCAGCTCTCCGGTGGGATGCAGCAACGAGTCGTCATCGCAATGGCCCTCGCCTGCAACCCGACACTGTTGGTGCTTGATGAACCGACGACCGGCCTCGATGCCACTGTGGAGGCAGAGGTCCTCGATCTCGTGCGCGTGCTGCGCCAGGAGAGCGATGCCGCGGTGCTGCTTATCGCGCACAACCTGGGAATCATTCGCGGACTGTGCGACCGAGTGGGCGTCATGTACGCCGGGCGCATCGTTGAAGAAGGCCCAAGTGCGCAAGTGTTCGACGATCCGCAGCACCCGTACACCGTCGGTCTGTTGCGTTCGCTGCCGCGCCACGGTGTGCGCAAGACCGAGCGCGCGCTAGCCACCATTCCCGGCATTCTGCCGCTGATCGGTTCTGATCTGCCGACTTGCGTCTACGTCGATCGTTGCCCGATCGCGACCGACCTGTGCCGCACAGAGATGCCGCCAAAAGTGGCGATTGGCACGAACGGCGATCGGTTCACTCTGTGTCATCACCCCGACAAGATCGAGGCCATCGAAGAACCAGGGGGCTCCGTCAACATCAGCGTGCTCGCGCCCTCCGCCGAGAACCCTGGCGTGCTCGAACTCAGCCACGTCTCCAAGACGTTCAAACAACGCAACCTTCTCATACCCGCGCTCGTCGACGTCGAACTCGATCTTGCCGCTGGCGAGACACTCGGCATCGTCGGCGAGTCGGGCTCGGGAAAGTCGACTCTCGCAAAAGCGATTCTCGGCATCGAGGCCGCAGACTCGGGCGGTTCCGTGTCGCTCGACGGTCGCGTGGTGATGGCTTCCACCGTCGGTCGCACGGCCAACGACAAGCGCTCGATGCAAATGATCTTCCAGAACCCCGACTCGGCACTGAACCGGTCGTGGTCTGTTCGACGAATTCTCATGCGCAGCGTAGAGAAGCTGACCAACATCAAAGGCGACGCTGCCAATCAGCGCGTCGAACAACTCGCCGCGCATTTGCGGCTGACACCGCGCCACCTCGATCTCAAGCCGCGCCAGCTTTCCGGTGGTCTGAAGCAGCGCGTGTCAATCGCCCGCGCGTTTGCCGGCGATCCACGCATCGTTGTCTGCGACGAGCCGACCAGTGCACTCGACGTGTCGGTGCAAGCTGCGATTCTCAACCTGCTTGCCGACCTACAGACGGAGCAGAAAACCAGCTACGTGTTCATCACGCACGACATGGGGGTTGTGCGCTACCTCGCCGATCGCATTGCGGTGATGTACCTCGGTCGCATTCAAGAAATCGGGCCGACCGACGACGTCTTCAACGGCCCGAATCACCCCTACACCGAGGCGCTCTTGTCGGCGATCCCAAGTGTTGATGGCGAGGCGGTCACACGAATTCGGTTGGAGGGCGAGATTCCTTCGCCGGCGAACCCGCCGTCGGGTTGCGTCTTCCACCCGCGCTGTCCGCGAGTAATCCCGGGAGTATGTGAAGTCACCGAGCCACCATTGCTCGAGGTTTCGCCTGGGCACGCCATGCGCTGCCATATCCCGGTCGAGGAACTGATCGAACTGCAGCGCAAGCCCGCCAAATGACGCAGGCCGAGGCGACCCCACCGCGATTGCGGACCGGCGGTCGCGCCGGGCGAGCAGCGACTCGCGCCGCCAGCGCGCATGCACAGGGACCGGCCTACATTCAGCGCGCGATTCCTCCGTACGAGTTGCTCGACGCTGATGCATTGACGTTGGTTGAGTCGAAAGCCGACCAGATTCTCGCTGAGGTCGGCATCGAGATCCGCGACGACGACGAGTCGTTGCGCCTTTTTCGTGCCGCGGGCGCGGCCGTCGACGGACTCAACGTCCGGTTCCAGCCGGGTCAGGTCCGCGAACTGTGCGCGACCGCGCCGCGCGAGTTCACGCAGCACGCCCGGAACCCCACGCGATCGGTGCAAATCGGCGGCGACAACGTCGTTCTCGCGCCGACCTACGGGTCGCCCTTCGTTCGCGACCTGGCGGGCGGCCGCCGCTACGGCACCATCGCCGATTTCCAGAACTTCGTCAAGCTCGCTTACTCGACCCCCTGGCTGCATCATTCAGGCGGAACGGTGTGCGAACCAACCGACGTGGCGGTTAACAAGCGCCACCTCGACATGGTGTACGCCCACTTGCGCTACGGCGACAAAGGCTTCATGGGCTCGGTCACAGCACCACAACGCGCAGCTGACAGCATCGAAATGGCGCGCCTCGCTTTCGGTGCCGAGTTTGTCGACGCCAACTGTGTGATCCTGGGCAACGTCAACGTCAACTCACCGTTGGTTTGGGATGCGACGATGACCGGCGCGCTAAAGACTTACGCAGCGGCAAACCAGGCTGCGGTCGTCGTGCCGTTCATCCTCGGTGGCGCGATGGGTCCCGTTACTACTGCCGGCGCCGTCGCCCAGGCACATGCCGAAACGATGGTCGGCGTCGCGCTGACACAGCTCGTGCGACCGGGGGCACCCGCGATCTACGGCAACTTCCTTTCGTCGATGGCACTGCGCAGTGGCAGTCCGACGTTTGGTATGCCGGAACCCGCGCTCGGCTCGTTGATCGTCGGGCAATTGGCACGTCGTGTCGGTTTGCCGTTGCGGTGCTCCGGCGCTTTCACTTCGTCGAAGGTCCCCGATGGCCAGGCGATGAGCGAGTCGACCGTCAGCATGATGTCGGCAATGTTGTGTGGCGCGAACTTCATCCTGCACTCCGCCGGTTGGCTGGAGGGTGGGCTGGCAATGGGCTACGAGAAGTTCATGATGGACCTCGATCTGTGTGGCGCCGCGCACACGTATCTCAAGGGTGTCTCGCTCGAGGACGATCAGTTCGCACTCGATGCGTTCAACGAGGTCGGCCCCGGCAAACACTTCTTCGGGTCGCAGCACACCCTGCGCCACTACGAGACCGCCTTCTACGAGCCACCGCTCAGCGACAGCAGCTCGTTCGAGCAATGGCGCGACGCGGGCGAGACAACGAGCGAGCAACGCGCG
>JAYVVU010000151.1:0-2060 GCA_043786755.1 Actinomycetota bacterium | reverse complement strand
CTCCCAGTTCTTGACGCGATCGGCGAACGCGAATGCACCCCACACGATGAGCGCGGGAACAACGGAGTAGAACGCGATCTGGATCGGGCCGGGAATGCCGCCGAAGGTCTCCCGGGTAACCGCTTTACGGCTGTGCCACTTGGTGATCAGCGGGATGATGCCCGATACCACCGTGAAGATCGCCATGAAGATGCCCATGGCAATGACGAATTGGTGTGGCTTGACGCGCTTCGGGGCTGAATCCGGCGCTGCGGAGGACGCGTGCGTGCTCATGACGAAGCGAACCTTAGTTGGCGGCGCGCCATGTGCCCATGTTGACGGCGCGATTGGGTCACAATGTGGGAATGCGATCTCTGGCTACTACTTGGATCACCCGGACAGCGATGGTGCTCGTGGTCGTGGCCGGCGCAATGGCGTGGGTCACTTCGAACGACATCAGCGATACGTCACGCGACTCGCTGCGCTCAGCCGAACTTGCATTGGGCGGTGCCGTCGAACTCGCGGGCACCACCGAAGCGATCGCACTCGAATTGCAGAATTCCATTGCCACGCTGTCGAACGGAATGGGTTCGGCGGCGGAGGCGATGGAGAACTCCGTCGTGCTTTCCACGAACCTGCGCACGCTGCTCGACTCTCTGTCTGCCGTCGTGCAACCGGTCTTGGGCAGTACCGACGAACTCCAGGGTGACCTTGCCAATGCCGAGGTGTCGTTGCTCGAAGTGAGGGGCGGGTTACTCGAGACGCAGACCGCGCTGAACGATGCCGAGCCGAAGGTGGCCGCAGCCGTGGCTACGTTGCAGTTCTTACCGAACGATCTGCGCGCTGCCCAGGCATCAATTCAACGGGCGATCAAGCAGCTGGATCGGCAGGTGATCCTGTGGCGTCTGGTCATCGCGATCGGCGTGATTGCTGTGTTGCTCTTGGCCGCGGCGCTTGACCGGATGGCGCGTGCGCTACGCCCGGCAACTCAATCGGTCAGGGAGTCAGCGGCGGTGAATCAGCCGTAGTACTGGCGGTCGAGATCGCGGATGCGGCCGGCCAACGAGGCGAGCAGCTTGTGCGCCAATGCCGGTACGTCGTCGACGACGGCAAGAAAGTGGCGCTGGGTGATGAGCATCAGCACGCAGTCGGTCTCGCACACGACGGTGGCGGTACGTGGGCCATGGTCGAGCAATGACAACTCGCCAACGACGGTGCCGCCGCCCAGCGTTGCGACCTTTTTTCCGTTGCGCTTCACAGTGACGGTGCCGTCGAGCACGATGAATGCCTCGCGTCCGGTCTGTCCCTGATCGACGATGAGCGAGCCGGCCGGCATGGATACCTCGTCGCCAGCCTTGGCGATCTTTTCGAGATCCTTCGTGGAGCACGAAGAGAACAGTGGAACGTTACGAAGGTGTTCGAGAGATGCTCGTTTGCTCGCCATATTCGCGACTATACGACGTTTGCAGGCCCTCGTGCGACAACTGCCGATGTAGGGTCACGCACCGGCCTGCTTGGCCACCGCATCGGCAGCCGCGGCCACCGCCTTGGCATCGCCGAGATAGTCGGCGCCGGTGACGCGCAAGTTGTGGTCGAACGTGTACCGGCGTGGTGCCCCGGTAGGGATATTCACTTCGGTGATGTCGGCCGGGGAGATGTTTTCGAGGTGCATCATCAGGGCACGAAGTGAGTTGCCGTGGGCAGCGATGAGTACGTCGAGACCTGCGCGCAACTGACCGACCACCGTGTCGTACCAATACGGCAAGACCCTGGCCACTACGTCCTTCAGGCACTCTGACCTCGGCAGTACATCGGGCGGGAGGAGCCGGTATCGCAGATCGTGGATCGGGTGTTCTGGGCTGTCGAGATCAACCGGGGGCGGCGGGATGTCGAAGCTACGGCGCCACAGCTTGGTCTGCTCGGCGCCGTACTTCTCCGTAGTTGCCCGCTTGTCGAGACCCTGTAGCGCGCCGTAGTGGCGTTCGTTGAGACGCCAACTTCTGCGAACCGGAAGCCACTTGCGTCCCATCGTGTCGAGTGCGAGTTCCGCCGTTCGAATAGCTCGAAGCTGGAGCGACGTA
>JAYVVU010000150.1:0-2063 GCA_043786755.1 Actinomycetota bacterium | reverse complement strand
TTGCTCGTAGAGGTGTCCTTACTCATAGTGAAACGAGCGTACGCCGCGCACTCCGGTCCGGCTATTCACCAAACGTCTCACCGCGCAGCAATCAGCGCGACCTCGACCTTCCACTCGGGTCGCGCCAGCGCAGGCACCGTCACCAATGTGCTCGCGACGCGATGGCCCTGCAGCGCGAGATCGCGCGCTTCCATCACCTTTGCCAATGGGGCGCGATGCCCGGCGACGACATATGTCGTGATGCTGACCACGTCGCCAATCGCCATGCCTGCCTCGGCCAAGATAGCGAGCAGGCTTGCCCAAATCACTTCCGCCTGGTCTTCGATGTCGCTCGGAAGCGACCCATCCGGTCGCACCCCGACGATGCCGCTGGTGTGCAGCCAGGCGGTGGCGCCCTCGGATTTCACGGCCAGCGCATAGTTGGCGGCGGGAGGAGCGATCGTGGACGGCGCTATTTGGCGATTCATGCCTCCATCTTGCCTAACCTGGCGCCATGACCGCGATCGAAACCGTCCGCACTATCGATGGAGTGCCGCTCACCCCTCAGCAAGTTTCCCTCGCCGGTCCGCCAACGTTCGCAAACGTCGAGGAAGAGCGTCTGCACCGCAAGCAGAAGTTGGCTGGCGCACTGCGCATCTTCGGTCGCGTCGGCTTCGGCGAAGGCGTCGCCGGGCACATCACGGTGCGCGACCCAGAGTTCCCTGAGTACTTCTGGGTCAACCCATTCGCGGTCAGCTTCCGCCACGCGAGGGTCAGCGATCTGATTCTCGTCGACCACGACGGCAATGTCATCTACGGCAAGCGTCCGGTCAACCGCGCCGCGTTCGTGATTCACTCGGCGATTCACGAAGCGCGCCCCGACGTCGTCGCGGCGGCACACAGCCACAGCGTGCACGGCAAGGCGTTCAGCACGCTCGGTATTCCGCTGGCACCACTAACGCAAGACGCGTGCATCTTCTACGGCGACCACACGGTGATCAGCGCGCAGGGCGGCAAGGTTGTGCTCGACGTTGCGGCCGGCAAGGAACTCGCGTCGTACTTCACCAAGGGCAAGGCTGCGATTCATCAGAACCACGGTCTGTTCACCGTTGGTGAGACGGTTGATGAGGCCGCGTTCTGGTTCCTGAGCCTCGATCGCAGTTGCCACGCGCAGTTGCTCGCGATGGCCGCCGGCACGCCGCTCGAGATCGACCACGACGGCGCGGACTATACGCAACGGCAGACGGGCTTCCCACTCGCCGGTTGGTACAGCTTCCAGCCGCTGTGGCAGGAAATCTGTCGCACCGATCCCGAACTTTTCGACTGACTCGCACTCGTCCTTGCGCTCTCCGTCTGCGTTCGCACGCACAGCCTCGCCCGAGGCGTTGTTCGCAATCTCCGGCATCTCGCAGTACGCGGGTGCTGCCATTGCGGTCACGCTGTTCCAGGAGTTGCCGCCCGCGACGGTCGCGTTCTTTCGTGTAGCTGCGGGCGCCGTGTTCGTGCTCGCGCTTTCGGTACGTCGCTTGCGCGGCTGGACGGCTGCCGACCTGCGCGCCGCCGCAATCTTCGGAGTAGCGACCGCACTGATGAACTTGTGCTTCTATCTCGCGATCGATCGCTTGCCGCTCGGCAAGAGTGTCGTGCTCGAGTTCATCGGCCCGATTTCCGTTGCAGCGGTGCTGACTCGCACACGACGCAACACCATCGCGCTGTTGCTCGCCGGGGGCGGTGTCGCGATTCTTTCCGGAGTCGAGATCGGCGGCGAGCCGTTGGGCATCGCGTTCATCCTCGGTGCCTCAGCCATGTGGGCTGCCTACATCGTGTTGGGTCGGCGAGTGGCAGCACAGGACCGTGGCTTGAGTGGACTCGCTGTCGGCCTGGTCATCGGCTCGCTCGTGATTCTTCCGTTCGGGTTCAGCGGCATTGGCGAGGTGCTCAGTAGCAGCCGCCTGCTGTATCAATGCGTGCTCGTCGGTTTGCTCTCCAGCGCCGTTGGCTACACGATCGATCAGTTCGTGATCCGTCGCATCCCAATCCGTCGCTTCGCGCTCATGCTCGCTTTGTTACCAGTAACCGCGATG
>JAYVVU010000149.1:0-2066 GCA_043786755.1 Actinomycetota bacterium | reverse complement strand
TGTTCGAGGACAACGATCGTGTTCTCGGTGTTGCCAACACGCAGGTGACTTGGAAGCGAGTCCTGTCAGAATTCGTGGGCAAGCTGACACAGCGCGTTCATATTGAAGTGGTCATCAAACGGCCGTACGACGCTGATGCGCGGGCGGGCGGGCTCGACTGGCCAGCTCGCGCCGAAACGATGATCGGTTTGCGGCGCTTGGACAACATCCAATTCTGTGTCGAGACCGTGCTGCGCGAAAACGTGCCGGGCGACCTGATAGAGACAGGCGTGTGGCGCGGTGGGGCCTGCATTTTCATGCGCGGCATGTTGAAGGTGCACGGCGACTCCACTCGCACGGTGTGGGCGGCCGACTCGTTCTCCGGTTTGCCGATTCCGGACACTCGCACCTACCCGCTCGACGACGATGGGACGGAGTTGTATCGCTACGACTATCTGAGCGCCGGCGTTGACCAGGTGAAGGAAAACTTTCGTCGTTACGGATTGCTCGACGATCAGGTGCGGTTTCTCGTCGGCTGGTTCAAGGACACTTTGCCGACGGCACCGATCAAACAGTTAGCAGTGCTTCGCCTCGACGGCGACATGTATGAGTCGACCAAGAATGCAATCGAGGCCTTGTATCCGAAGTTGTCGCCAGGCGGATTCTGCATCGTCGACGACTACTACGTGTTCCCGAGCTGCAAGCAAGCAATCCACGACTACCGCGACGCCCACGGCATCACGAGCGAGATCATGGATATCGACGGTGTTGGTTGCTTCTGGCGAGTCAGCTGACGCCGCGGCGAACGACGAGCTTCCACCAAAGTGCGATTAGTTGCCGTGCCGACCTGGCGATAGCTGGCAGCCGAAAGAACTGGGAGCGACCAAACGGTCGTTCGAAGTGGCTGACCCCAACTTCAACGAACCGCGCTTTCGTTCGTTCGAACTTGCGCATCATCTCCACGCAGATCACGCCGCTTGTCGAGGTCAGTTGAACTCGATCCATCAGGGTGGCCCGGATCAAGCGGAAGTCGCAGTCGGTGTCGCGTACGTGCAGGTTGAACAAGCGGCGCACCGTGTGGTGATACACGCGGCCGATCACCTTGCGATACCACAAGTCGCCGCGCTCGATCTTCCAGCCCTGCACCACGTCGGTGTCCGGTCGAACGGCATCGATGCAGCGCACTAACTCTGACGCGTCGTACTGGGCGTCACCGTCGGTGTAGAAGACCCACTGTTTTGTCGAAGCGGCGAAGCCGGAGATCAGCGCGCCGCCATATCCACGATTGACGACGTGGCGAACGATTACCAGTTCGGGTACTTCGGCAAGCATCGCTTCCAGCACCGCTACCGATCCGTCGCGCGATCCGTCATCAACGACGATGATCTCGAAGTCGTCAACGCTGTCGACCAAGGCGGCGCGAGCCGCTCTGACCATGATCGGAATCGAGTGCTCGTCGTTGTAACAGGGAAAGAACGCCGAGACCGATTCGACGTTCTGGTTGCGCGGGCTCATGGCGCCATCCGACTGAGCGCGGCAGCAACCACTTCGACTTCTGCATCGGTGAGCTCGGGGAAGCAGGGGATGCTGACGCACTCGGCGGCCCACCGTTGCGCTTCCGGACAGCTCGGCGCGGGGAGGTCGCGATACGCCGGTTGCTGTGTGATTGCGAGGGGATAGTGGACGGCGGTAGTGACGTCCATCGAGGCGAGCTGTTGGCGCGCGGCCTCGCGGTCGGCGAAGCGTGCGACGCATAAGTGGAAGACGTGGTCGGGGTGATCGTCTTGCCAACGCAGCTGCGGTGCCGCCGCGCGATAGTGCCGAGCGATCGTCGCTCGGCGTTGATTGCCTGCGGCGAGATCGGGGAGTTGCAGTCGGAGCCAGGCAGCTTCCACCTCGCTGAGCCGAAAGTTCTGACTGATGTCGACATGGACGTATTGCTGGGTCATGCCGTGGACGCGGCGTCGCCGAATTGCTTCGGCCAGCTCAGCGTTCGCCGTTGTTACGAGTCCGCCGTCGCCAATGCCACCAACGTTCTTCGTCGGATAAAAGGAGTACGCGACCGCGATGCTGGAACTGGGGCGCAC
>JAYVVU010000148.1:0-4908 GCA_043786755.1 Actinomycetota bacterium | reverse complement strand
GTCGTGCAGCTCGCTGATCACATCATCAACTCGTCGCACTCGCCACACATCGCCGTCACTGTTGATGGAGTCGAACTTGGCAAGGTGCTCGTGGCCGTCAACATGTCGCTGAAGCTGATTGGCATTACCGCCATCGTCGAGCGCGGTCACCTCGTGGGCGTCGCGACCGGCCAAATTGCTGCGTCGGCAAATCTTACGGTGGCGGGTCGGCCCGTGACGTCGCGCACTAAGACCGTTGACGCATCGCACACGATTCAATTACCAAAGCCGGTGCCGCTTGTCTCCTAACCAAGGGGCACGCGGGTTGAGTGGACGGAGGACACTGTGAACGAGATCGCGAATGTCGATCAGGCGGCGGCCTGGGATGGTGATGAAGGCGAGGGTTGGGCTCTCGACTGGGAGCGATACGACCGGTCGCTGGCGGCCTACCGCAACCGCATGGTGGCTGCGGCTGCGGTCGCCGATGGCGAGCACGTCCTTGACGTCGGATGCGGCAACGGTCAATCGACGCGTGACGCGGCAGTTGCCACCCCGTCGGGTTCCGTTCTCGGAATCGATCTCTCGTCGCCCATGCTCGAAAAGGCCCGGGAGCTGACCGCGAGTGCTGGACTGCGGAACGTCGAGTACGTCCAAGGTGACGCGCAGGTGTACCGATTCGCCGATAAGGCATTCGATGTGGCCGTGAGCCGATTCGGCTCGATGTTCTTCGCAGACAAAGTCGCCGCGTTCACAAACATCCGAGGTGCGTTGCGCGTGGGTGGACGGCTGTTGCTGGTCGTGTGGCAGCCGATGGCGGCGAACGAGCAGTTCCGGACAATTATCCAGACTCTCTCTGCCGGGAGGGATTTGCCGGCGCCACCGCCCGGAGCTCCCAGCCCGTTCGGACTCGCGGACCCCGACCTCGGGCGCGGCTTGCTCGGCGAGGCCGGTTTTACGGACATCCGTTATGAGTCTGTGATCGACAATTTCAACTTCGGTACCGACGCTGCCGATGCGTTCGCGTTCGCGTGCAGAACTTCGGCCGCGCGAAGTTTGCTCGGGAGTCTCGACGAAGCCACCAGGGCCACGGCGTTGAGCGGACTAAAGGACGCAATGCGATCTCACGAGAGCGCGGAGGGCGTGCTGTTCTCTTCTGCGACGTGGTTCATCAGCGCTCGCAACCCGTGATCGAACGTCAGGACTCCTGAACAACTGATCTCCTAGTTCTGGATGGCGGCGAGTATCTCGCGCAGCGCGTCGATGACAGCTTGGGGATTCGAGACGAGGTAGCTGTCATCCGGGCATTTGTATACAAATGGAAGTCCGGTTGCAAGACATCGCGAACGGGAACATCGCCAATACACAGCACGGTGACGGGACCTTCGGCCCGCTATAAAGCCGGCCCACCTGTGGCAGAGTGGGAGCAATTGGCGGATCGAAACAATCGAAAGGGAACCCTCATGGCTGGTGGCGCGCTGAAGGCGGCAAGCATGGACGACTTCGACCTGCGAATGTCGGAGCGGGCTCGTCCGCTGTACGAAGCGGTGAAGGCGTTCATCCGCGACGAGGTCGACCCGATCACCGAGGAGTTCTACCGACTGGGCGCCGACCGCGCCGATCGGTGGAGCTGGGCACCGGGCCAGCTCGAGCTGCTCGAGACCGCCAAGGTGAAAGCACGCACGCTCGGCTTGTGGAACTTCTTCCTACCCAACGCCGAAACCGGCGAAGGCTTAAGCAATCTCGACTACGCGTACATCGCGGCCGAGTTGGGCAAGAACCGCCTTGCTTCCGAGTGCTTGAACTGCTCGGCCCCCGACACGGGGAACATGGAAGTGATCGAGCGCGTCGGCACGCCAGAGCAGAAGCGCGAGTGGCTCGAGCCGCTGTTGCGTGGAGAGATCCGTTCGGCCTACGCAATGACCGAGCCGGGCGTGATGAGTAGCGACGCCAGGCAGATTCAGACCAGCGCGGTGCTCGACGGCGACGAGTGGCTGATCAATGGCGAGAAGTTCTACATCTCCGGTGCCGGCGACCCTCGTTGCAAGATCATGATCACGATGGTGCGCACCAGCCCTGACGCCGACGCGTATAAGCAGCAATCGCAAATCCTGGTGCCGATGGACGCGCCGGGCGTTGAGATCGTCGCCGGGATGCAGGTGTTCGGCGCCGACGATGCACCACACGGCCACATGCACATCCGCTTCAACGACGTGCGCGTTCCGAAGGCGAACATTCTGTGGGGCGAGGGTCGCGGTTTCGAGATCTCGCAGCTACGTCTTGGCCCGGGCCGTATTCATCACTGCATGCGTTCGATCGGTGCTGCCGAGCGTGCGATCGAGATGATGGTCGACCGCGGCATGAGTCGCGAGGGCTTCGGAAAGAAGCTGATCAACCTGGGCAAGAACATGGAGGTCCTTTCGCGTGCGCGCATCGACGTGGAAGCGATGCGCCTGATGGTGCTGCGCGCGGCGAAGGCAATGGACACGCTGGGCAACGCGGAAGCTCGCGTGTGGGTGAGCGCGGTGAAGGCGATGGTTCCCGAGAAGTGCTGCGACATCATCGACGAAGCGATCCAGATGCACGGCGCTGCCGGTATCTCGCAGTGGTTTCCGCTCGCCGATATGTGGCACAGCCAGCGCACATTGCGCTTGGCCGATGGTCCCGACGAAGTGCATCACCAGGTTGTCGGTCGTGCCGAGGTCAAGAACCGCGGCTCGGATACCTAGACGCTGTTGCGGCAGTCGTCTTCGATGGCGACGAACGCCGCCTCAAGGTCGGAGTCCGGTAGCTCCGACGTAATCTCGTCAAACGTGAACTGTGCGTAGAAGTCAGTGGCGATGCACTCCGCCAACGCCGGCTTGCCCGTCGTTGTCGCTTGATACTGCAAGAGATCCGAGCGGCCGAAGTACTGATTGATCTCGCTATCGCCGGGCACCGCTTGGTCGGCGTCGGTTCCCGGGTCGCACACCGACGCATACAGATTCACCCCGTCACGGCCGACGAGTGCATCAGCGTCGGTCGGCCGAGCGAACGCCCAGCCATTCATTGCGCGCTGCATGCGATCGGCGTCGTCGGGGCTGTCGGCAACGACATGGATGTCGACGCACTCGCGGCCGTCGAGCGCGTAGGCAGTGAATCGGTCGTTGCCCCAACCATCCGACGCGGTGAGCGCTTCGTTCGCTGGCAGTCCGGTCGTGAACATGAGGAACAGTCGAAACGCGCCCAGCTGTTGGCTGTAGTGAACGGTCGCACCGTTCGGCGCCGACAGCGGACTAATCGACTCGACTGCATCGTTGCGTAGGTACTTCGCTGCAGGAAGGCTGATCTGGTCGAGCGCAGCAGGAAGGTGGGTGCTCAGAGCCTGCAGCACCAGCGCCTGATCGTCTTCGGCCAGCGCGGCCACGAACGTGGCACCCAAAACCTGGAACGCGATATTGATTGCCCGATAGGTCACAGGCACCGAATCGACGGTGTTGGTGTATTCCTCGCCTTGCGCAGCGGACTCAGCGTCGTACAGGTCGCGATCGCGATCGCTGAGGTCGTCGACGTACTGATCGTGAATCAGTAGCGCGTAGCCGATGTGCACCGCGGCGATCGCTTCGAACTCCTCCGACGTCTGCGCTGCCTCGCGACGATCGATGATGTGGAAGTTCTGATCGACCAACGCCTGCACGAGGTAGACGATCAGGTCGGCGCGAACAGCGGGCTTCAGCTTTGCCTTCGCATCGCGTGCGTTGACGAGAATGACGTCGCCTTTGGGGAACCAACGCACCGGGCGAGGTGCCGCGTTGTTGACGGTTTCGTAGCTCTCCGCCAGCGAAGCGTCGCCGACCCACAAGCCAAGGGCGCGGCCCACGGCTTCATCGACCGCGACTGCGTCGCGATCGTCCTGCGAAGGTTCCTGCACCGGATCGCGCGCTCGATCGTTGTAGTCGGCGGTGTCGTCGATGAACTCGAAATCGATCGAGCTGCGGAAGCGCAGGTCGGTGGCTTCGTCGATGTAGTCGACGATGGGCTGCACGTTCTCAGGCCACGCGATCGTGGCCGGTTCATGCTTGAACGGCTGCCACTTCGAAAGCCCCCACGTGCCAGCACCGATCGCGGCGATCGATACCACGATTGCCGCAGGTGCCTTCCAGCGACCACTCATTCGTCGTCGTGATGTTCGATCGCGTCGAGGAACGCCTCGACGTCGTCGTCTTCACCACCGACTAGCCAGATCACGACATCTTCTTCGTTGCCTTCTTCGTCCTCGTCGCGCCACGGCAGCATGCCCTCAACGGTGTAGCGGTCGACCGTGATGTCGTCATCGTCGTCGTCGACGATCGGTGCCACGACCGCCAACTCGACTTCCGCGTCGGGTGGTTGGTCTTTCAACATGTCGATCAGTTCGCTTACACGCATTGCGTCAGTCTTTCACGGTCAGTCGTCGCCGAGCCAGTGGCCGGCGCGTTCGAGCAGGAACAGGCTTGCCTCCCGGCACTTATCGAGCGTGTCGCAGAACACTTTGTCGTCAGCGCTGTAAACGTCGGCGAGATCGACCGGAATGCGCGAGACGATTGACAGGCTGCGCTCGGGCGCATCAGTGACGCTGGCGAACGAGTCGATCGCCGAAACATCAAGCGGCAGCGACGAACCACCAACTCCTGCGAGTTCGATGGCGAGCTCGAGCAAGTCGGGTGGGTGGGGTAGCGGCGGCAGCGTCCAGGTGAAGATCAGCGGAAAACTGAATCCAGTCGGCGGGTCGTCGTCGGGGTCGTCGAGTTTCACGACTTCGTCTTCGAAGCCGAGCAGCGCACGCGGGTCGACCTCCAATGAGAGGTGTAGGTCGATCGGGCCGTTGCAAGCTTCTTCTGGGTGCAGGTCGACTTCCCACAGCTGGCGCAGCGAGTAGGTCTCGACGAAGTGGCGCTCGTCGTGCACGTGGAA
>JAYVVU010000147.1:0-2072 GCA_043786755.1 Actinomycetota bacterium | reverse complement strand
AACGCGCCGCTCATCTGGCGCCACCACCCAATCGAGGCGCCGCGCCACCTTGCACACCACCGGCGTGAGGACGAACGTCACGCCGGCTGCGCAACCTCCCACGATGAGGTAGTCGGCGGTGTCGGGCATCGCAACGACGTTAGTGCGACCAGGGCGCCGGTCGCGACGCCGCGCCCGATCGCTGAGCTATAGATCGATCAGCTGTGGGCCGGAAACCGCGCACACAGCGACTGAACCCTGGCGTGCACATCGGCGAGGGCCGTTGCGTCAGAGCGTTCGCGCAACGCTGTTGCGATGAGCGCTGCAATCTCGGTCATCTCGGCCTGCTTCATCCCCTGAGTAGTGACGCTTGGCGTACCGATTCGTACGCCACTGGTAACGAACGGGCTGCGCGGATCGTTTGGCACGGTGTTCTTGTTCAGAGTGATGCCGGCCGAGTCGAGCACGGTCTGTGCCTCTTTGCCGGTGAGGTCGGCGTCGAACAGACGCAGATCGACAACCATGAGGTGATTGTCGGTGCCACCGCTGACCAGGCGAAAGCCCTG
The DNA here is from genome assembly GCA_043786755.1 of Actinomycetota bacterium. GTDB lineage: Bacteria > Actinomycetota > Acidimicrobiia > Acidimicrobiales > Ilumatobacteraceae > UBA668. The sequence goes on along the minus strand of JAYVVU010000147.1, from coordinate 1,527 downwards.
ATGAGACAGAGCCTCTGCGAGCGCCGCAGCGTTGGCCACGATCTGATGTGCGTAGTCCCGAAAGCTCGGATGCATCGCCTCGCGAAACGCGACTGCCTTGCCGGCGATGGCGTGCTCGAGAGGACCACCCTGGCTGCCAGGGAACACCGCCTTGTCGATCTTGGCGGCGTGTTCTGCCTTCGACAAGATGCAACCGCCACGTGGCCCGCGCAGGGTCTTGTGAGTGGTGAACGTGACGATGTCGCTCAACGGAACGGGGTTCGGGTGAGCTCCTCCGGCAACAAGGCCCGCGAGATGTGCCATGTCGAACATCAACAACGCGCCCACCTCGTCGGCAACACTACGGAACACCTCGGGATCAAGTCGGCGTGGGTAACTGGTGGTTCCGGCGACGATCATCTTCGGACGGTGTTGCAATGCAAGTTCGCGCATTGCGTCGTAGTCGATTCTTTCGTCGCTGGCATCTACCTCGTACGAGACGAAGTTATAGAAGATACCGCTCGCGTTCACGGGCGAACCGTGGGTGAGGTGACCACCGTGATCCAGACTGAGGCCCATGATGGTGTCGCCCTTTTCGAGCATGCCCAGATACACGGCCATGTTGGCGCTGGCACCACTGTGCGGTTGCACGTTGGCATGCTCGGCGCCGAAGAGTTCCTTGGCGCGAGAAATCGCCAGTGCCTCGATGCCATCGACGATGGCATTGCCGCCGTAGTAGCGCTTGCCCGGATAACCCTCGGAGTACTTGTTCGTAAGCACTGAACCGGTGGCCCGCATCACGGCCGGCGACGTGAAGTTCTCGCTCGCGATGAGTTGCAGCCCCGTGGCCTGACGGACGACCTCGCGGTCGATGAGATCGAACACCTCGATGTCGGGATCGATGTCGGATGGCCAAGGCATGTTACGTCTCCTGTGAGTGAGCTGATTCGAACGGTGATCGACGATGCGCCGCGCAGCGCGTTTCAGCGGAAGAATTCCTGGGTTTCGATTTCAGTGATCTGCGCGACTCGACGCTCGTGACGACCGCCCTCGAATGCAGTGGCGAGAAAGACAGCCAGAATCTCCTCGGCGAGACCAACACCGACAATTCGCGCACCCATACTGAGCACATTGGCATTGTTGTGTTCTCTGGCCATTCGAGCGGTGTACAAGTCGTTGCACAGCGCGGCACGAACACCACGAACCTTGTTCGCAGCCAGCTGCTCGCCCTGACCGCTGCCACCCAGAACGATGCCCAAATCGGCGCCACCGTCTCTGACAGCTCGGCCCACCGCAGCACAGATCGGCGGGTAGTCACAGCTCTGCGTGCTGTCGGTGCCATGGTCTGTCACCACGTGACCGCCCGCCCGGAGCACGCCGATGAGGTGCTGCTTCAATTCGAAACCGGCGTGGTCAGACCCGATCGCAATTCGTGACACGTGCCGAGTGTAGAGCGCACTGTCGCACTCGCCTCACACCAGATCACACGCGTAACCTCGTCGGCGATGCCAATAGACCCACGTACCCCCGTACTCATCGGCGGAGGCC
>JAYVVU010000146.1:0-4924 GCA_043786755.1 Actinomycetota bacterium | reverse complement strand
ACGCCGACGAACGACACGGCGTTGAACAAGAACACCGTGCCCGGTCCAGCAGCGGCAATCAAAAGTCCCGCCAGCCCTGGTGCAATCGCCTGCGCCGCGTTGCGCGAGATCGCGTCCAAGCCGATCGCTTGCGCAAGGTTCCTCAAACCGATCAGCTCGGGCGTGAAGGCCATGAACGCCGGCGCCGCGATCGTCAGCGCGACCGATTCCAAGAAGGTTCCGATCAACAGCAGCGTCGGCGTCATCTGATCGGCCAGCTCAACGATGCCCAACGCACCGGCGACCACCAGCGCTGCCAACTGCGTCGCAATGATCACTCGCCGACGATCGAACCTGTCCGCGATTTCGCCGGCGTGCAAGGCGAGGATGAAGCCGGGAAATGCCCATGACACCTGCACCAGGCTGCTCAGCGTTGGCGACCGCGACATTGTTGTCATCGACCAGCCGGCACCAAGTAGGTGGGTGAACGTGCCGATGTTGGAAACCAGACCAGCGATCCACAACGAGCGGTAGACCTTGATCCGCAGCGGCGACCACGGCCCGTTGCCAACCGACAATTCGCTCGCTGCACTAGTTGTCATTGCTCTCTACCGTACGGCGAGCAGCGGATCGGCTATCAGTGCGCTTTCGTTACCCGCTGGTCCGCGCGCAGCTGCTCCTCGAATCGTGACGCGACGCATGCGACGCTCGGTCGTGCCGTAGTCGTCGACTGCGTAGTGCATCGTCGCTCGGTTGTCCCAGATCACGACGTCGCCGACGCGCCAGCGGTGACGCAGCACAAACGCAGGCTGCGTCATGTGTGCGTACAGCATCTGCAGGAGCCCATCGCTCTCGACTCGCGACATGCCAACGATGTGCGACGTGAAGCCCGGGTTCACGAACAAGTTCGGTCGGCCGGTAACCGGGTGCACACGCACTACCGGGTGGACAACCGGCGACACCTTGCGCGAGTCGTCGAGTAGTTGTTGCGCGTCCTCACGCCCGAGCGCGCTATCGAACGGCTCGCCCCAATAGGCAAGCGGCGTAATGCGGTGAACGGCGTCGAGGCCATCGACCAGGGCGCGCAACGGCGCGACTAACGCCTCGTAAGCGGACCGAGTATCCGCCCACATCGTGTCGCCACCGGAAGTTGGCACTGCGTCGGCGACGAGAATCGATGCCGCTGGTGGGGTGGGCATGAAGGTGACGTCGGTGTGCCACATCGCGTTGCGCCCACCCTGCGCCGCGTCAAGCACCAAGATCTCGGGATGATCGGGGTGGCCGGGCACGACGGGGTGCGCCAGTGTCGGTTCACCAATCGACTTGGCGAATGCAACCTGTTCCGCATGCGTCAGGTTCTGATCGCGCAGGACTAACAGTCGATGGTCGGCCAGCAAATGCACGAACAACTCGGGGTCGTACGCAGCGTCGAGCAATCGCCCGTCGGTGAGTTCCGCGCCGAACACCCCGGTAATTGGTGTGATTGTCCATTTCGTTAACGGCAAGCCAGACATTGCGACTCCTCGCATCAATGAAGGTTGAAGATAGCTTCCAAGGGTCATGTCAATGCGTGCGCGAGTCATCCGCCTGGTCGCGTCCTGGGTATTGGTCGCAATCGGCGTGCCAATGCTGATTGAAGCCGAGCTCGGCGTGGCTCCGTTCGACGTGCTCAACACCGGCATCAATCACGCCACTGGCTGGTCGTTGGGACTCTGTTTCATCATCGATGCAATGGTCTTCTTCGTGATCGGCACGCTGCTTGGAGCGCGCCCGGGCTGGGGATCGATCTTTGGCACAATCATCATCGGGCCGATGGTCAACGTCGTGCTCTCGCTGATCCCGAAGCAGCACGCAATGGTGCCGCGACTCGCGTTGCTGATTGTCGGCACGCTGATCCTCGCCGTCGCCATCTGCCTGGTCGTGTCGACCGAACTCGGCGCGGGGCCAACTGAAGTTGTGATGCTCGGTCTCATTCGCCGCGGCATGGGCATCGTGCCCGCACGCTGGATCAGCGACGGCACCCCACTTGTCGTCGGGGTGCTGCTCAGCGGGGCGATCGGGCCGGGAACGCTCTTGTTCGCGCTCACCATGGGGCCGATGGTGAAGTTCGGCTTGCGTCGCTTGAAATACGAAACGCGGCGCCCGATCCCGTTAGGGACGGACGCCGCGTTCGGTGTGTAGTTGTTAGTCGACTGCTAGCTGGGCCAGCAGTTCGGATTTGGCCGATTCGAAATCCTCGAAGGAAATCGCCTCGTCGCCGAATTTCTGATGCAGTTGCGCAAGATCGGCGAGTACGACATCTTGTGGACGTCGGACGGCTGTCGCTACTGCGGACTCGTCGTCTGACGGGTCGGCGATGGCGTCGGCTTGCTTCTTCTCACGCTTTAGCGCGGCCTTTTCTTGCTTTGCGCGTTCTCTATCGCGCTTGGCGCGGCCGTTACTGCTCAGAGCGGGCGGACGTTCTGTGCTTCTTCGCCCTTGCGGCCCGGGGCCACATCGAACTCCACGCTCTGACCCTCGACGAGGGACTTGTAGCCCTCACCCTGGATCTGCGAGAAGTGAACGAACACATCTTCGCCTTGCTCACGGGAGATGAACCCGTAACCCTTTTCAGCATTGAAAAACTTGACAGTACCTGTGGCCATTTTGGGCCCTCACTTTTTTGACGCGGGACACCAAATTGGAAACCCCTTGAGCCTTCAATGTTAGCCACGTTTGGAGGATTCCACTCACAACTGGATAGTTCACGGCCATGTGATGAGGGCGCCCAGCCCGACGACCGCCAATAAGGCCCCCGCAATGAGCGCAAACCGCTTGTCGCCCATTCGCAGCCAATGAACACCGACGATGACGACTCGCAGAAGTGGAACGGCGACGATCACGCCAACCGCGAGCCCGGCTGCGACGGTCCCTGCCCGACCATCGACAACTGCACCGACGATCGCCAGCACGAATGCGGCGATGGTTGCACCCAGCATCAGCGGTGGCAGCGCGTGAACCGGAGTGTCGAGCCGTGCTTCGGAGTCGCTCATGCCCGCACAACCAACACGACAGCGATAACGACGAGGGCAACGCTCAAGAAGCGACGTACCTGCGGCGGCGCTAGCCGCGCTTGCACGGCCGCTCCCCCGGTCGCGCCAACAATGCTGCCGGCGCATACGGCAGCACACGCGTGAAGGTCGAGTCGCCCTTGCAAGGCGAAGACAATCAACCCCGCCGCCGAGGTGACGCCAATAGTGAACGTGGTCGTCGCCGCCGCCACGCGCACCGGAACGTGCATCACCTCGCTGCTGGCGGGTGTCTTGATGAATCCTCCACTGGCGCCCGCGAGTCCGGCGACCAAACCCGAGATTCCGAACAGTGCAGCGCCAGCACGAAACCGTTTGGCTCGGTAGGGAACGAAGCCGTCTTCGAGTTGATAGACGCCAGACAGCGCGCCGACGTGCTCGCCGACGTGCTCGCTCGTCAGTTTCGGATCGGGTTGATTACGGATCCCCTTCCGCCGCGCTCCCAGCACTCCGGCGGCAAATGCCACGGCGGCGAGCACCAACTTCAGCACGCGATCGCTGGCCAATCCACTCGCAACCGCACCGGTAACGACGCCAGCACTCGCGAACAGTTCGGTGGAGATGCCAAGACGGTGGTTAACCAATCCGCCGCCGAGTTGGCGGGCACCCGCCGCTGAAGATCCGGCGGCCACGGAGACCAGTCCCAACGGTGCGGCGGCTCGCGCGCTTGTACCGGTAAGCACCAGCATTGGAACGAGCAGCACCGCACCACCCAGTCCGCCGATAGCACCCACGGCAGACGTCACCGCAGCAAAGACAAACTCGGTCCAGTCCACGATCCAGTCTCGCACCAGAACCCCGGCACTCATACAGTGGCGGAATGCCTTCCGTGAAACCCATCGAACTGCGTAGCGACAACTGCGCCGGTGTCGCACCAGAAATACTCGCCGCCATTGCTGCTGCCAATACTGGGTCGGCGCTGGCATACGGCGCCGATGCCGTCACTGCGCAGCTCACCGACTTGGTGCGGGATGTGTTCCAACACACCGAGGCGAAGGTATTTCCTGTGCTCAGCGGCACAGCGGCCAACGCACTTGCACTCTCGGCAATGTGTCCACCTTGGGGCAGCGTCGTGTGCCACGAGAGCGCACACATCTTCGTCAACGAGGCTGGCGCGACGTCGATGTTCGGCGGCGGCGCAGTCATGCGCGGCCTCACCGGCGCCGACTACAAGTTGCACCCTGCACAAGTGCAACAGGCATTCGACGCCACGCTCTGGGACGACGCACACTGCTCGCAACCATCAGTGCTGTCGGTCACGTGCCCGACCGACTTCGGGACGATCTACACACCGAGCGAAGTGAGCGCGCTGGGCGCTCTTGCCGCGACGCGTGGCCTGCGGCTGCATCTCGACGGCGCACGAATTGCGAACGCCCTCGTTGCCCTCGGGTGCAAGGCGGCCGACCTCACCACCCACGCTGGCGTGCAGGCCTTCTCGTTAGGCGCCACCAAGAACGGAGCTTTGAGCACCGACGCAATCGTCAGCTTCGATCCCGATGCCAACGATCAGTTGGCCTACCGGTTGAAGCGCGCCGGCCAGGTAGCAAGCAAGATGCGCTTCCAGTCGGTCCAGTTGCTCGCCTATCTCACCGACGGACTCTGGCTGCGGTTGGCGCAACGCGCCAACGACGCGATGGCCACGCTGTCCGCCGGGCTGCGCAAGCTCGACGTGGAACTATTGGCAGAAGCGCAAGCCAACATGCTGTTCGCCCGCGTGGGCCAGGCGGCGATCGAGCGGCTAGTGGCCGAGGGCCTGCTGTTCTACGAAATGGGCGGCGGCGTTCTTCGTTTCGTGACCAGCTTCCAAACAACCGATGACGACGTAGAAGAAGCGTTGCAACGCGTCGAGCGCGCGCTCAGTCCAGGGTGAACTGCAC
>JAYVVU010000145.1:0-4924 GCA_043786755.1 Actinomycetota bacterium | reverse complement strand
GCACCGCCGCACTTGCGGCGCGCGACGACGTTTCCTATGTGTTGGTGTTCGAGAACCGCGGTGCGGAGGTAGGCGCGACGATCGCACACCCGCATGGTCAGATATACGCCTACGACCACGTGCCTTCGCGACCAACACGACTGTTGGACGCGAGCTGGGCCCCCGACCTGGACTACGGCGATCGCTTCGTCGCCGAACATGGCAAGTGGATGGCGACGGTTCCGTTCGCGAGCACGTACCCGATCGCACTGTCGCTTGCGCCACGTCAGCAAGTTCCGAACGTTGTTTCATTGTCGTCGGCCAGTCGCGACGAGCTAGCCGCGCTGCTCGTCGACGTGTTCGGTCGCCTCGATCGACTTTACGACCAACCGCTGCCATACATGATGTGGCTCAACCAGCGACCGACAGATGGTGGCGCTTGGCCGCGCGCTTGGTTCAACATCGAGATTGTCTCGCCGTGGCGTCGTGCCGGCGTACCGCGTTTCATCGCGGCTGCTGAGGTTGCATGCGAGGAGTACTTCAACCCCGTCATCCCCGAGGTGTTAGCCGAACAGCTACGCGCGCTCGCCTAGCGGTTTAGCACCCGAACGACTTAGGCACTCGGGTCGATAGGGCCGAACTGCGGTGAGCGCTTCTGCATGTAGCTGGCGATGCCTTCCTTTAAATCGACTCGGCCGAGTGAGGCATTCATCAACTCGATCGCCGTTTCGGTTGCATCCGTCAGCGAACGATTGAGGTCGGCGTAGACCTGACGCTTCATCACTGCCATCGACGTTGGCGAAGCCAGCGTTGCGAGTTCAGTTGCGTAGGCGAGGGCACGGTCGAGCACCAACTCCGGCGCCATCGCCTCGCTCACCAGGCCCATGCGCGCAGCTTCGTCGCCGAGAATCACTCGTCCGGAGAACAGCAGATCGAACGCGTTGGCCGCGCCGACGAGTCGCGGCAAAATCCAACTGATTCCGTACTCGGCAACCAGTCCACGGCGCGAGAACGCAGTCGTGAACTTTGCGTTGTTGGCCGCGAAGCGAACGTCGCACATCAGCGCCATCACCAGGCCAACGCCCGCGGCCGCGCCGTTGACGGCGGCGATCACTGGCTTGGGGATCAGCGTTGTTTCATGCGGCCCGCGGCGACCGGCACCAGCAGACGAGCCGTCGGCACGGTCGCTCACGACTTGCAGCGCATTCATGTCGGCGCCGGAGCAAAACCCGCGACCGGCACCCGTGATGACAATGACTTTCACGGCCGGATCGTTAGTTGCTTGATCTAGCAATGCGAAGTAGCGGACAGCGAGTTCGCCGTTCCAGGCGTTGAGACGCTCGGGACGATTGAGCGTGATGAGCGCGATGCCCGGTTCACGAACCTCGTAGAGAACAACTTCACTCACTGGACGCCTCAGTCACTTCGTCCTCGACTTCGAGCGGAACATCAACGTCGGCGCTGTCACCGCTGTGCTTGAGGAAGTCGATCAGCAGATATCCCGCCGCCAACACGCCGATGATGACGGCCATCCATTGATTCAGTCGCCATCCGCCGCCCGCACGAGCGGGGTCGATGCGCAGACCTTCAATCCAGAAACGCCCAATTGAGTAGCCGACGACGTATACCGCCAGCAATCGCCCAGGGCGCAACTTGATACGCCGATCGATCAATAACAGCACACCGCACAGCGAGAGATTCCAAATCACTTCGTACAAGAAGGTGGGATGAAATGTCGTGCCATGTGCATAACCCGCGGGCAGGTGATCGTCGTCGATCTCCAGCGCCCACGGCAGCGTTGTTGGACGACCGAACAGCTCCTGGTTCCACCAGTTGCCAATGCGACCGATTGCCTGCGACAACGGGATCGCCGGCGCCGCCGCGGTGTATACCGTGCCGATGCTGAGACCACGACGCCGAATCGCCCAAGCGGCAACGAGGGCGCCAGCAAGAATGCCGCCGGGAACACCGAGGCCGCCTTCCCACACCTTTAGCCAACGCGACGGCGTCTTCCACGGTCGACTCGCATCAGTGAGGATGAAATAGATACGTGCGCCGATCACACCAGCGAGCACACCCCACAGCGCGATCGAGCTCATGTCTTCGCGTGTTCCACCACCGGCGGCTTCCAATCGGCGACCGCTCAGCCACACGCCAGCGACGACGCCGAGCGCGATCATTAGCCCGTAGGCATGAATGTCGATGGGGCCAAGGTGCAACACACCGTCGGATGGGCTAGGGATTGAAGCGATCCAATTTCCCATCAGACACCGCCCGTGACGCGCTGCGCGAAGGCGACTGCCGCGTCGATGATGATGTCTTTGTCATAGTCCAGTGTCGCCACGTGGAAACTGCGTTCGAGGATGATGCGTTCGATCGGCCCGCGGTACCTCGCGACCAAGAACTCGGACTGCTTGGGCTCGACGACATGATCTTGGGGCGAATTCAGCAACAGCATTGGCATGCGCATGCTCGCGTACTCCTCGGCGAGCGGCACGAGTCCGTCGATGAACATCGACATCGCCCCTCGCAACGGGGTCCCGTCGTAACCAGATTCGGTGGCGTCGGGATCGGCGATGTCGCCGCGGATGCCCGGCAACACCTCGGTGCCGCCATCGATCATCCCCTGCAACAGCTCGATAACTTCGGGTACCTGCGGCTCGGCCGCGGGGTTGACGCACACCAGACCAGCAACCTCGGGATGGTTAGCGCCGACGCGCAATGTCAGCGCACCCCCCAAGCTGAGCCCGACTACGACGACCTTGTCGACGCGCGCCGCGAGCGTTTGATACGCGGCCTCGACCGTGGCCACCCAATCCGACCATCGGATCGGGATCAGGTCTTCCATCACCGTGCCGTGGCCAGGAAGCAGCGGCAATTCGATATGAAACCCCGCAGCGGCAAGCGCCTTCGCCACGCCGCGCATGCTGTCGGGGTTGCTGGTCAGGCCATGAATGACAAGCGCGCCGGAGCGCAACGAACCGTTGTGTGACCAGGGCTCAGCGCCAGGAGTGAGTGCAGACATGCCATGCAGTATTGCAGCGCAGGGTTCAGAGATACGGATCGTTCGGGCCGGTCGGCTCCAGCCACCACTCCGCAGGCGAACCTTTCTCTTCCCAGTCCTCAAACGGGTAAATGCAGTTCACTGGGCACGCAGGCAGGCACTTGTCGCAACCGCTGCACAACTCCGGAATGATCACCACGTCGGGACCGTGATTGAAAATGGCACCGAATTGCGGTGGGCAGGCACGCAGGCAGGCATCGCAGTTGATGCACTCGAGCATCTCGATGCGCAACGGCGGAAGCTTCCACTTTTCGTTACGCGTGCGCAGTTCAATGCGCTGCGCCCGCGAAGCCACCATCTGGGTGAGTGTAGGGCTCAGACGGGCGTCGGGCGATCGACAGAATCGGCGAGCGTCGGGTGCTGTTGAACGATCAGTTCCAGGAACGCCTCCACCACTCGTGGTTCGAAGCGTGTCCCGCTGCCGGCGGCGATGTAGTTGATCGCATCGATCAGCGCCCACGGCTGCTTGTAGACGCGAGCACTCAGTAGCGCGTCGTACACATCAGCGACGTGGACAATGCGTGCACTGACGGGGATTGCTTCACCGGCCCGGCCCTCCGGGTAGCCGCCGCCATCCCAGCGCTCGTGATGCGAGAGCGCGATCTCGGCCGCCATCATCGTGAGCCGCGAGTCGCTGCCGTCGAGTATCTCGAAGCCGCGCGACGTGTGCGTTTTGATGAGATCGAACTCGGCAGAGCTGAGCGGGCCGGGCTTGATCAGCATCGCGTCGGGAATCGCGACCTTGCCGATGTCGTGCAGCCGCGTCGCGACCCGTAGGCGACGCACAAACTCGTCGTCTTCGTGCAAGTGCTCCGCGATGCTCGCGGACAACTCGGCGACGCGAGACGGATGCGCGATCGCGTCTTCGTTGCCACCTTCGGCCGCACACGCAACACGCAGTAATGCTTCGACGCTCTCTTCTTCGACCTCTTCGAGGCGGGCCTGCAACATTGGCTCGATGTTGGTCGTGCGCAAACGCAGGATCTCCGCCTGCTGGCGTGTGACCTCGGTGTCGTGTTGCACCTGCAGCGTCGTGATGCGTAGATCGCTACCGCGATCAAAGAGTTGCTCGTTCAGTTGGTAACGCGCCTCTTGATGGACCAACGCTTGCTCGAAGTTGCCCATCTCCTTGCACAGACTCGCCAACTTGAGGCGCAGCTTCAGCGCCACTTCAGTCATGTTGGCCTGTTCTGCGAGCTCAAGCGCTTCGCCCCACTCGGCTAGCGCGCGGTCTTGCAGATGCTGTGCCACATGCAAGTCGCCGCGTGCGATTCGGACAGTGACAACGCTGCCGGGCGACAACGCCAGCCGTCGATCGGTGCGATCGCTCAGCACCCCGTCGGCGTCGTCCAAACAGCTCGTGGCGCGGTCGAGTGCCGCGAGCGCGACGTAAGCCATCGCCAAGCGAGCGAGGATCTCGGGAACGAACTCGGGTGCATGCTGTTGCGCAAGGTCGAGTGCCGACTCGCCCAGGCTCACCGCTAACAGGTCTTCGTGGCGATCGGCGCGCACCTTGGCCATGTTGGCCAGCGTGACGGCATCGAGGTCGGGGCGATCTTGGCCCTTGTTCGCCATCAACGCGGCTTCGTAGGTAACGATCGCCCGATCGGTATCGCGCAAGCTGTGCTGGATGACGGCGAGCGAGTTGAGCAGCAAGCCTTCGCTAGCGCGCTCGCCCGTCGACCGATAAAGGTCGAGAGCCGCGATGGCGGAAGTCAGTGCCTCGGAGAAGTTGGCGGCGTGATACTGGACGGCCGCAATCAGGTTGAGCGCCGAGACCTCCGAGATCGCAGCCCCGCAGTGGTGAGCAAGGTCGCGAGACTCGAGGGCGACGGCGAGCGCTTCATTGTTCAGCCCGGACGCGTAGGAGAGTTCGGCAAG
>JAYVVU010000144.1:0-2075 GCA_043786755.1 Actinomycetota bacterium | reverse complement strand
ACGGCTGTGCGACGAGGCGTATGCAACTTTTGCGCATCCCGATGTCGTGCCGATTGTGAAGCTGCGGGATGGGGACTACATCCAGGAGTTGTTCCACGGTCCGACGCTCGCGTTCAAGGACATCGCGCTGCAGTTGGTCGGGCGCATGTTCGACGAAGTGTTACGTGCCCGCGCCCAACGTGTGACGGTGGTCGGTGCCACTAGCGGAGACACGGGCTCGGCTGCGATCGACGGTGTGAAGAACTGCGCCAACGTCGACATCATCATCCTGTTCCCGCACGGTCGCACGAGCGACGTTCAGCGCAGGCAGATGACGACGGTCGACTCGCCCAACGTGCGCGTCGTCGCGGTCGATGGCACGTTCGACGATTGCCAAGATCTTGTGAAGGCGATGTTCAACGATGCCGAGTTCCGCGAGCGCATGCAGCTCGGCGCGGTCAACAGCATCAACTGGGCACGCGTGATGGCGCAGATCGTTTACTACATCACCGCATGCGACGAGCTGGGGCCGATCAACGTGTGCGTGCCCAGCGGCAACTTCGGCAACATCTTTAGCGGCTGGATCGCGCGCCGTATGGGTGCTCCCATCGACCAACTTGTTGTCGCCTCAAACGCCAACGACATTCTCGAACGCTTTTTCAACCGGAACGAGATGACTACTGCACCGGTAGTTCCGTCGTTGAGTCCGAGCATGGACATTCAGGTCTCGTCGAACTTCGAGCGCCTGCTCTTCGAGATCAACGGGCGCGACGGCGGGATGACCGCCGAGCAGCTGAAGCGTTTTCGTGCGACCGGCAAGTTGTCGATCGAGCCGGATCAGCGGCGCGAGTTCATTGAGGGCCGCTTCCAAGCCGCCCGTCTCGACGATGCGGAAACGCTCGCAGTTATGTCGCAGACCTACAGCGAATCGGGGATGCTGCTCGATCCGCACTCCGCAGTGGCAGTCGGTGCAACCGCCAAGTTGCGCGCCGCGGGAACGCTGCAAGGCACGACGGTGTCGCTAGCAACTGCCCACCCAGCCAAATTCCCCGACGCGGTCGAGAAGGCGACAGGCATCCGCCCGCCACTGCCGCCCCACCTGGCGAACCTGTTTGACCTGCCAGAGAAGATGACGGTCCTGCCCAACGACCTGGCAGCGATCCAGAACTTCGTCGCGACCACCTTCCAATAGCGTTTGTGTCGCGGCCTGACCGCACTGTGATCCGGTCAGACCCGCGACACAAACCGGCATGGCTGCCGATTCTTCAGATTCTGTTCACCCGAACATGCGTTGCGGCTGACCCCCTTGGGGGTTACAGTGGTGTTGTTCGGGTTCCCGAACATCCTCGCTGAATCCGGTGCTGCGAAGCGCTGCGGTCGCGGCAGGGTATTCCAGGCGGTGGGGCCGCCGGCGGTAACAGCAACTTGGCTGTAAATCGACCGAGTCCCACTCCCTTTAGAAAGAGGTGGCCAGTGGCCGCGGAAGCACTTGAGCAGTCAATGCTCGAATCCAAGGACAAAGATCAGCTGCTCGCGATCGCGCAGGCGTTAGGTATCACCGCCAACGCTCGTGCCGCGAAGGCGACGCTGATCAGCAAAATTCTCGAAACGACCGGGTCGGGTCCCGACGAGTCGTCGGCACCCGCCGCGACCAACGGCACCGCCAAGACCAGTGCAGGCACGAATGGTGCCGCGCAGGCGGCTCCGCCCGCGCCCGCGTATGAGGTTGTGCTCGGCCCCGATGGCGAGCCGCTTCCTGACTGGGAAGTTGACCTGATCAAGAAGGGCGAAGTTGATTCGCCCGATGCCGGTTCGTCGCGCCCGAATGGATCGCGCCCGAGTAGTTCGCGCAATAACGGCCCGCGCCAGGGCGCACCCACCCGTGGCCCGAAGCCAGCATCCGCCGACGGCGAGGCTGGCGACGATGGTGATGACGAAGACGACGATCAGGGCAACAGCGCGAACGGTCAGGGCGATGGCGAGAGCCGCAACGCCCGTCGCCGTCGCCGTCGCCGCGGCAAGCCGCGCACCGATGGTCCGCAGGGCTACGACCGCCAAGAGCCGCGCCAAGGCAGCGACCGCAGCGACCGCAGCGA
>JAYVVU010000143.1:0-2078 GCA_043786755.1 Actinomycetota bacterium | reverse complement strand
CCACGAGTCGATAGACCGAGCGAGCGCATCACGGCCATCTCGAACCGGCGCGACCTGATTGAGACGAACAGCAGGTAAGTCGCCAGTGCGAAGAACGCGACTGCGACCATGATCGCCAACGCGACCGGCACGCGGTCGTTGCGTTCGACGTTCAATCCGACCATCAAGGTCATGACTTCCTCGGGTGTTGGGGCAACAATCTGAACCGGCAGCGCTTCGGGGTCCTCGGGGTCTACAAGCGCCTCAAGGATGTCCATTCCGGCGATGGCTTGGGCGCCGCTGTACACATCGTCCTTGAAGCGCACATAGATAACGCGATCCTCAATGTCGAGGTTGGCGAACACCGATTCGGCAACGTCGGCAAGTCCAGGCGGAAGATCCGCAGGCAACCATGTGCGCGCCGCGGCCAATTCGTCGGCCGTCGGCTCGACGAGATCGGCGAAGCCCTCGAGAGTTAGCGTCACTTCTAAGAGCTCTTGACCCGGGTCGCCCGGCAGCACAGCGATACCGGTGATCTCAAACTCAGCGACCACTGGGGCTTGCTCGGGCAGATCCGCAAGTTGGTAGTCGATGCCATATCGCTCCACCCTTTGCCTGATCTCGTCGTCAATCAGCGCGATTAAGGTCGACCGCGCGAGCGAGACGCTGTCGCCAATTCCCAAGCCTGTGTCTGCCGCGAACTGCGCATCGACTGCTACTTCATCCGGGCCTTGCGGCGCGCGACCACTCAGCATGGCTGGAGTCACGGCGCCCGGCCCGGTGGCGAACGACCATGGCCACACCGCCGAGTGGGATTCGCGAACGAACAGGAACCACGGTGGATAGAAGGTGCCGGCGGTGACCTTTTCAACGGCGTCGAGCTGCTCGATCGCGGCGAAGATCTCCGTTGACGTGACCTCCGCGTCTTGTTCGAGGAAGTCGGAGCTCACCACTGCGTCCCAATTCCAGCCGAGCAGCCTTGGTGTCTGCTCAAGGTGACGCAGGCCGGCTAAGTACGTCAGGCTCGCAACGCCAACCACCGCGGCAACAACCATCGAAATCAGGCTTGGCCAGGGACTCGCGCGGCGAGGGCCGACCGGCGCACCAACTGCCGCCGACACGCCGGTACGTGCTGCGGGGCGCAACCCAAGCGACCCGAACGTTCCGCGCTTCGATGCTGAGTCGACCAAGGCGAACGACCGCTCGCTGCGCCCAATCCTCCAGGCAGGAATCGCGCCGATGACCACGACCACGACCAACAAGAGCGCAACGCCAATGATCGTCACCGCGCCGTCGAACCAATACTCGCGATCAGATTTGATCTCCGACTTGAGGCCATCGGGCATCCACGCGCTGATGGGGACCGCGACGATGGCGGCCGTCAACGCGCCAAGCACTGCTAACGAGCAACTGTGTGCGAGGGCCTGCTGTGCGATCTGTCGGCGCTGAGTGCCCAGTGCTGCGAGTGTCTCGACGTTTGGTCCGGTGTCGCGCATGTTCCTGCTGATAATTGGCGCGAGCACCAGCAGACCGGCGAGCGCCCCGACTGCCGCAAGCAACCAGAGCAAGTTGGCGTCGGTCTTCAACGCGTCGTCAAACACAACCTGTCGTTCACGGAAGTCGAGGATGATGTTGTAGCTCGACAACGACTCCTCAACGGCCTTGGGCGAGGCCGTCGAATCAAGCCAAACAGTGATGTTCCGCTGTGGCTCTGCCCCGAAGGCAACGAGCGCCTCGAAGACGACGGGGTCGACGTATGCGGGATGAATGGTGAGGCCTGTACCCGGCGACTCCACATCAAGTGGGCCAATCGACAAACCACTCACGCGCAAGACGATCGGAGCATCGAACTCGACCGGATCACCGTCGCCGTTGCACCTGCCGGCCAGGAATATTTCGTCGCCGATGTTAAGACCAACGCGGCTCGCCTCGGAACGGGTGATGACCACCGTCCCGCTGCCCGAAGTCGGCAACTTCCCATCCAGCGTGAAGGGAACGACTTGGTCGCGTGGTCCACCTGGCTGGGCTGCAACCATCTGCACCGATCGATCGCCGTCGTAGCAACCGTTCACATCGTCCACCGTCCCGAAGATCGGTTC
>JAYVVU010000142.1:0-2078 GCA_043786755.1 Actinomycetota bacterium | reverse complement strand
GCGCCGACAAGGTGGTTCTCATGGGGCACAGCTTTGGTGGCGCGGTCGCTGTCCGTGTCGGCGTCGGTCTCAACGAGATGGTGGCTGGCATCGTGACGTTCGCAACCCAGTCCGCTGGCTGCGAAGTCGCTGGGGGGTTGGCGGAGACGCCGCTACTGCTGTTCCATGGCGAGCGCGACGAGATCCTGCCCATCGAAGCCAGCGAGATGGTGCGCATGATCGCCGGCTCCGGCGAGCTGGTGCGCCTGTCGGGTGACGGCCACCTACTGGCGAAGAGCGACGAGATCATCTGGGATCGTCTGCAAGAGTGGCTACCGCCGCTGGTGCTACGCAGCTGAGCGTGGCCATCACTGGTGAACAACTAGAGCCCGAGAGGAGAATCGAACTCCTGACCTACGCATTACGAGTGCGTTGCTCTACCGACTGAGCTACCCGGGCGACGGGCAGCAATGCTAGCGGTCGGCCCCTAACGACCCCACCCGATTCCGTTACAGCGACGGCAGGTCAATGAGTAATGCCTGCAGCAGGAGCGTTTCGTTGGGGTTTCTGTCCAACGAATCCAGCGCCACGTGGATGCGCTGCACGGCGTGCACGGCAGCCTCGGGCCGTGTAAGCCGTTCGGCGAGGAGCGCGTCGCGATACGCGCCAGCCATGACGGCCAACCCACTGCGCAGTTCGTCGACGCGGTGACGGCGAAGCTCGCGCTTGTGCCGCTCTTCCAACTGCTTGCGGCCGCTGCCGCGCTCGCCGACGGCGGCGACCCGTGCCTCTAGCGCGGTCGCCTCGTCGGCTTGGCGGGCAGCGAGGGGCGCCGCTGCTGCCTCGATCAGTGTGTTGAGTTCGGTGACCAGCGAGACAACGGTGGTGCCCGTGCCGTCCAGTCGTTGGGGAATGGTGGCGAATGCTTCCCTGCGCGCCATCAGCCCAGTGTCGGTGGCGAGCACGCGGGCGCGGGTGAGGTTGCCGGATGCAGCGGCCGCCGTCTGCGCAGCGGTCTCGGCAGTTGCGCCTTCGGCGATGAGCACGTCGCGGATTGTTGCCTCGGCGATGGACGAGAACTCGATACGAACGCACCGCGATGCAACGGTGATCAGTTCCGGCGGCACTTGGTCGGCAAGGACGATGAACACCGTGCTGGCGGGCGGCTCTTCGATGGTCTTCAACAAGCGAGCCGCGCCCTCCGCTTCCAGGAGATGAAACTCGTGGAGCAGCATCACTTTGCGACTGCTCTCGATGGGTGCCAGTGACGCGTTGCGAATGATCTCGGAGACTTGCTCCTTCGAGATCCGCGCGCCGGTGCGCTCGACCTCGCGTACGTCGGGGTGTTCGCCGGCGAGGGCTAGCCGAGCATCGCGAGAGTCAGGCTCGTCGTGGCCGGTGAGCAGGAGCGCAGCGAATGCCCGCGCCGCCTCGTCCTTCGTGCTGCCGGGAGGGCCGACGAAAAGGTAGGCGTGCACCGGTGCCGCGGCTGCCCGGGTCAGCTGATCAACTGCGCGGGGCTGGCCGACGACACCGTCCCACACCGACGTCGCGTACTCGGCAAACATCAGATACCGAGACGCGCTTTGACTGCGCTACGAATTGCGCGGGTGACGGCGTCCATTGACTTCGAGCCATCGATGATGACCCAGCGCTCGGGTTCACCCTCGGCCATGTGCTGAAAACCATCGCGAACGCGGCGGTGAAACTCTTCGCCCTCTTGCTCGAATCGGTCCAGCTGGCGGCCCCGCATTCGCCGCTCCAACACCTCGGGCGCCGTGTCAAGCAGCAGCACCAAGTCTGGCCAATGGGTACCCACAGCCCATTTGTTGAGCCGCCGCACTTCCGCGAGCGGCAGCTCGCGGCCGTAGCCCTGGTAGGCGAGAGTGGAGTACACGCTGCGGTCACTGACAACGTGCCGCCCGGCGGCGAGCGCGGGCGCCACTACCTCGTGGATGTGCTGAGCGCGGTCGGCGGCGGTGAGCAACGCCTCGGCACGATGCGAGAGGTTTGTCACGGACGTGTCGTGAAGGATGGTGCGGATTCGTTGGCCGATCGCTGTGCCACCGGTTTCGCGAGTGAGGACCGCGTCAAGTGCA
>JAYVVU010000141.1:0-2083 GCA_043786755.1 Actinomycetota bacterium | reverse complement strand
TCGACCCTTCGCCGGAGTCTTCGATCAGTTCGTTCTCGCAAGGCAAGCACATCGTGCAGGTGATCTATTGGGAGACCGTCGAGGGTCGCGGTAGCGCGCGCGTCTACACCTGGTCGTTTGAAGTCTTCTAGGCCGCGTCCTTTAGCCAGGGAGTTCGCCGGTGGCGAGCACGTGCTCGAAGCCGGCTAGATCAAGAATCGGGATACCAAGTTCCTGCGCCTTGGTGAGCTTGCTGGCACCGGCGTCGGTACCGACCACCAGTGCCATCGTCTTGGCGCTGACACTGCCAGGGCTCTTGCCGCCGCGGTCTTTGATCGCGGCCTCCGCCGACTCGCGTGTGTAGCCCTCAAGTGCGCCCGTGACGACGATCGCCTTGCCCGCCAAGTTTTGCGGCAGGCGACTGACCTCTACCCTGCCGAACTCGACACCAGCAGCGCGCAACTTCTCGACCATTTCGCGATTGCTGGGCAATGCGAACCAGCGGACAATGCTGGCGGCGATGATTGGGCCGACTCCATCGGTGAGTGCGAGGTCGGCCTCAGAGGCGAGCATGATCGAGTCGAGCGTTCCGAACGCGCGACTCAGTGCCTCGCTCGCCGACGGGCCGAGCCCCTTGCAGCCGAGCGCTGTGAGTAACCGCGGCAACGGCCGATTCTTGGAACCTTCAATCGCGGCGAGCAGATTGTCGGCCTTCGTCGCTCCCCACTTATCGAGCGTCAGCAGTTGCTCGCGCGTCAGCGAGAAGACATCGCCAGCATCGGCGACAAGACCGGCGTCGCTGAGTTGGAAGACGGTGTTCTCGCCGAGACCTTCAATGTCCATAGCGCCGCGCGACGCGAAGTAGATGATCCGCTGATCGCGCTGGTACGGGCACGCTGGTTCAACACACCGCGTGTCGGCTTCGCCTTCGGGACGCACTAGCTCTGTGCGCAGCGGGCACGGGCAGATCTTGGGGAACTGCCATGGCTTGCTCTTGGCTGGGCGCAGCGAGAGCACCGGCCCGACAACTTCCGGAATCACATCGCCCGCCTTGCGCACCACCACCGTGTCGCCAGGGCGCACATCCTTAACTGCTACCTGATCTTGATTGTGCAGCGTGGACAAGCTGACCGTCGAGCCACCAACGAACACCGGCTCGAGCACAGCGAACGGCGTAGCGCGCCCGGTTCGCCCAACAGAGACCATGATGTCGCGCAAGATCGTCGTTTGTTCCTCTGGCGGAAACTTGAACGCGATTGCCCAGCGCGGTGCACGCGAGGTGTTACCCAACTTTTCGCGCTGCACCAGCGAGTCGACCTTGACGACAACACCGTCGATTTCGTAAGGCAGCGTGTGCCGATTCTCCTGCCAGTTCTTGCAGAACTTGACCACTCCGGCGAGATCGTCGACGACCTTGATCTTTGGGTTCACCGGGAACCCGAGGTCGTGGAGGTACTTCAGGCTCGCCGCATGGTTCAGAAGTTCTGGTCCACCAACGACTTCGCCCAACTGGTACGACCAGAAATCGAGGCCGCGGCCGGCAGTAACGGTGGGATCTTTCTGGCGCAGACTTCCAGCGCCAGCATTGCGTGGGTTCACCGGTACCGGCTCTGGTTTGCGACCGGCAGCAACGCGTTCGCGATTCTCGGCTTCCTTCGCCGCTTGCAGGCGATGGAAGGCGGCGATGGGCAAGTACACCTCGCCGCGCACTTCTAGAACGCTTGGCCCTTTCTTCACGCCCTCGATCGCGGCGAGCGTTTTCGGTATCGACTTGATAGTCGAAACATTGTCCGTGACCTCTTCACCGACACGCCCGTCGCCGCGCGTGGCAGCTTGCACCAAACGTCCGCCCTCGTAGCGAAGACTCATCGCGAGCCCGTCGATCTTTAGCTCGCACACGAATCGTGGCTTGTCGTCGCCCAATCCCTTCGCTACCCGCTCGCCCCACGCGGCCAACTCGGCGTCGTCCATCGCGTTGTCGAGGCTCGCCATCGGCTGGCGATGGGCGACCGGAGTGAACGCCATGCTCAGCGAGCCAGCTCCGACAGCGCGCGTTGGTGAGGCTTCGTCGGCGAGATCCGGATGTTCGGCCTCTAGCCGCGCG
>JAYVVU010000140.1:0-2087 GCA_043786755.1 Actinomycetota bacterium | reverse complement strand
GGCGATCAGGCAGTACGAGGTGGTGATTAGCTCCGTCAGCTCGGTCCAGTCGATCGGCGTGACTAGTTCCATCGCTATCCATCCGCCGCGGGCGAGATACGGCGCCGGCCGGCAGCGAGCATCGCCGAGCAAGGCGGGCAACTCCTCGCGATCGGCTTTGACCGTTATCGAGCCGCCCTGACCGGGAAAGCAGAAGATCTTCTTGCGCACACGAAAGTTGATGTCGGTCCCCCACGTCACTTCCTCGGTCGCTTCCGGCAGCGCGAGCGCAATCGCGCGCAATCGATCGAGATTCTTCGCCAGCTGAGCTTTGGTGAACGGTTTACTGGTGGACGCCACGCTTCACCATCGCCAACGCGTCTGTACCGAGCACACTGGTGATCACCCCGACAGTTGCGCCCTCGACCGTGTACGGATCGCCAACGGCTGTACCGGCCGCGACGGTGATGCGCTGCAGCAACTTGGGCGGCGCAGCGCCGCGACTATCCATGCGCTCGACAAGTTCCTGGCCCGGGTAACAGCCCTTGGTGAAGTTGACTGCGACGCCAATAACACCGGTCTCGCTCGGAATCGTTTCACCAGGCACGATCTCGCTGCCCATTGCTGGCCACGTTGCCGCGATGCGAGCGGCCAACAGGTCGCCGCTCGACCCGGCATCCGCTGCGCCCGGAGCCGATAGAGATTCGCCGAGTAGATCGACACCGTCGCTCCAACTCGCGAGACCCGCGACCTCAGCAGCGCCGGCGCCACGAACCGCGATGCAGTTCCAGGACAGCGTGCTGATCTCGGCCTTCACGCGGATCTTGAAACGATTGAGCCGCGCGACCATCACCTCGCCGAAGCCGGCATCTGTGTCGAGCACGAACGAGTCGTCGCCATCACGCCATACGCGCAACAACACGTCGACCTTGCCAGTTGGCTGCAACAGGAAACTCCACGCCGACTGGCCGACCGTCAGTGGACGAATGTCTTGCGACAACTGCGACTGCAGAAACGTTGCGGCATCCGGCCCAACAACCTGCAGCACGTCGCGCGGGTAAAGAGCAGAGAACACACTGTCAGTGTCGCACCGGTTATCGCACATGCCAAACTGCTTGCATGGAAACCGACGCAGTTGTTCGTCGCGTCAGCGACACGATGCAGCAAACCTTTCGACGGCTGACCAGCCTGGCTACCGGTATTGGCATCCTCGCCCTGCTGATCGGAGGGGCAACGTTCGCAACAGGCCTCTGGATCTTCGACGGCAACCGCAACGAGTGGATCATTATCGGCGGGGTCATTTGCGCGATTCCGCTGCTCGCCGCACTGTTCGGTCGCCACCTAGTGCGAAGCACCGCCAAGCGCGCACCCGAACTTGTAACCGACGTGCGCAAGTTCCTCAACACTTCAGTCCACTCAGCTCAGGTCCTGATCGATCACGACAGCGGGCAACCGGTCGGCGGCTACGTGAAGAACTTCCGGACGCTGCGCAGCGAGTTGAAGGCGCGGCGCAAAGAATTGCCAGCATTGTTCGCTGGCGTGAAGGCGATCACCAGCGTTCCGGGAATAGCCGCCGTTGCCGTGCTGGGCATGATGCTCGTCGGCGGCCTGGGCACAGTGCTGTTGATCGGTGGCCTGATCGACTAACCAGACTGTTAACCCGGCTGGCGCTTTTGCGCAGTCATCCGGCGCGCGGCTGGCACCGCCGCCAATAACGCGGCCGCCTTGTTGCGGCACTCGAGGTCTTCCTCATCCGGATCTGAATCGGCAACGACGCCAGCGCCAGCTTGAAACGACGCTCCGTGCGCGCCGACGAACATCGTGCGAATCGCAATGGCGGTGTCGAGGTTGCCGCTGAAGTCGACGTAGCCAACCACGCCCGCGTAGGGACCACGCTTCACGGGTTCGAGCTCATCGATCAACTGCATGGCACGCACCTTCGGAGCGCCGCTGACCGTGCCCGCGGGCAGCGTCGCACGCAACACGTCGATCGGCGTCTTGCCTTCCAGCAGCTCCCCACTCACCTGCGATGTGAGGTGCATCACGTGGCTGTAGCGCTCGAGGCTCATCAATTCGTCGACATGCATCGAGCCGAACTTGGCAACACG
>JAYVVU010000139.1:0-2091 GCA_043786755.1 Actinomycetota bacterium | reverse complement strand
CCGGACAGTTCGCGCTGGCCTACGACGATCTTGCCGCGCGCGGTTGTACGCAGATTCTGTCGATTCATGTCTCCGCCGCGGTCAGCGGCACGCTGAATGCTGCACGATTGGCAGCGCACAATTCTGCCGTGCCCGTGCGATTGGTCGATTCCGGGACGGCGAGTTTCGGCGTGAGTTGTTGTGTCTGGGCGGCCGCCGAGGCAATCGTGAACGGTGCGTCGCTCGACGAAGCCGCGAACGTAGCCGAGACCCTGGCGGTCAACGTGGGCAACGTGTTCATCGTTGGAGGGCTCGATCTCGTCCATGCGGGCGGTCGCGCTGGCGGTTCACTCGACGGAGATGGCATTGCAGTTCTCACGCTGCGCGAGGGCAAGGTCGTGGTGCTGCAGAGGGTGAACAACGTGGTCGATGCCGTCAACGCAATGGCAGAGTTTGCCATCGGCTGGGGCGAACGACTGAAGGTCGCAATTGGTACGGCCGACTGTATGGGCCTACCCATCAGCGAGGCGCTTGCTCACGCGGTTGGCGAAGCGGCCAACGTTCTCGAAGTGGTGCACTACCGCATCGGGCCGAGCGTCGGAGCGCACACCGGTCCTGGTACAGCGGGTCTGTTCGTCTTCCCTGCGTAAGTCGCCTGGCGGCGCCGACCCCTACTTGACGACGTCTACTTGTTGGTGAACTTCTGCAGATATCGCCGACCGGCGGCGCGGCTGGCGGGATCGGTCATCGCGTAGACCAGCGAGTCGGCGTCGTTGGCATTGCGTGCCGTGCCCACCATCTCATCGAGAGCCGCGTTCACCTGCTGCTTGGTGCTACGCAGGGCGTATCCCGACTTTGCCGCCAGTTCGTTGGCCAGCGCATCGGTGGCCGAGACCAGGTCAGCCGGATCAACTACTCGGTTCACGAAACGCAACGCGAGTGCCTCGTGCGCGTCGAACGGGCGACACGTCAGAACGAGTTCCTTGGTGATCGCGGGACCCAATTCGCGCACCAACCGGGGAATGCCGCCCCATGCAAGTGGAATACCGAGGTCTACTTCGGGAATGGCAAATCGCACGTCGGTCGCAGCGATACGCATGTCGCACGCCACCACGAGCACAACCCCGCCACCCACGCAATGACCCTGTACCGATGCGATGGTGAGTTGTGGCACGTTGGCCAACGCTTCGGTCGCGCGTCGGCCAAGATCGGCCGCGTCGCGGGGATTCGAGGAGGCATCGGGATGCTGGAAATCATTGAGATCGAAGCCTGCGCTGAATGCTCGACCAGCACCGCGAACGACGACGACCGCGATATCTGATTGGTCGTCGAGCCACCTGCTCACGCTGATGACATCGCGCAGCATTGCGTGCGACAGCGCATTCAGCCGCTCGGGACGGTTCAGCGTGATGTGGGCGACGCGCCCTCCTTCGTGGTCGGCTTCGAGAAGTGAGTCAGCAACCGTGATCTCAAGATTGGCGAAGTCGGGCGGTGGTGTCACGGTGCGAGCGTAACAACGAGCGTTCAGGTGGCTGGGGCCGGAGTCTGCAAGGCCCTGATGCACCAATCGAGTACCCAACTCAGAAACGCATACAGGTGGTATTCGCCAACCAGCGGATGGTCGTCGGCGATCTCGTCGAGATCGTGCTCCTCGCTCACGTCGAGCATCGTGCCGAGTACGAGACGCACCCCGTTGAGCGCCTGCACGAAAGCCAGCAACTGCGCCTCGCTGAGCGCGGTGCTGTTCTTGCCAGCGGCATCGAGGCATTCGTCGATCACGCCGAGACCGACTAGGCGTGACGCAACCAGATCTTCACGCATCAGGCGCTGGTATTCGTCGTCCATCTCCCTGTCGCCCTGCTGGTGATAGGCGGTCGGGAACAGGCGACGCATTCGTTCGTCGTCGTTCGGTCCGAGCAGCAGGGTGCGCAGCTCGGCCATCAACCGTCGGATCAGGTCGCGCTCTTCTTCCTGCAGATTGAGACGGAACCCAGTGCCGGTGCGTTCGACCGGTGGCGCAGGCTTACGGGTCCGAGCCACCGTTAGCTGCCATCTCGTTGCATGGTCGCCCAGAGGCCGTGTTCGTGCAGCCGAAACACATCGAGTTCGGCC
>JAYVVU010000138.1:0-2093 GCA_043786755.1 Actinomycetota bacterium | reverse complement strand
TCTCGCCGTCGAAGGGAAGCGACCGAAAGTTACGCGAGCGCTACGCCGAACTCTCTGGCCTGCCGTTGGTCGCGGTCACGGGTGGCACATATACCGGCGTCGCCGCAACCTGGGTACGTCGCACCTTGCCCAAGGCGATGTCGTTCATCATCGAGTTGGGACCCACGTTGTCGGCAGATGAGGCCGCTACGCACGCCGCCGCGGTACTCGACATTGTCACCAGGGTGTAGCTGCAAGCGGTCCGAACCGTCGCCAGGGCGTTGTCGCTTTCGTCTACGACTTCGGTGAATCGTAACGACGCTGAACCTCGGTGCGCATCGCCTCGGCCAGCGTGGGCGACGCATCGAAGACGCCCTGGAGTAGCTCGCGAGAGATCGCGTAGGTGATCATGTGCGATGTCGCCGTGACAGATGCGGCACGAGGTGCGCCCAATACAAGGCCACGCTCGCCGACTACATCGTCGGAGCCCACCACTCCGATTCGCTGACCGGCCATGACGACCTCGGCCTCGCCTGCAGCGATCACGTAGCAATCTGGTGCCTCACTGCCTTCCACACACAGGTGCTCGCCGGGATCAAACGAGATGGTGTACGCCGTGGCTGCCAGCAACTTGAGTTCATCGACGTTGCAGGGACGAAAGAAGGGAACTCGTTGCAGTAGGGCAACGCGCGCACGGTGCTCGGCGTCGTCGATTTCGGGCGGTTGGTTGTCGAGCTGACGCCGGTACTCGACGCGCCATTGTGAATCGTCGCCGGCGGGCCGCGCAGCAAGTGGAGCGTTCGCCGTCGGAGTCGACGGAAGCTTCAAACGCACCGAGCTCGGAGCGCGCAACGTGAGTCGGTCGCGGTGGGGCGACACCTCGCCATCGAGTTCGAAGGTAGAGAAACGCTGGGCGAGCTTGCGGAACACAACCTCGGTCTCCATTCGGGCCAGCGGCGCACCAAGGCAGAAATGAACGCCGCCACCGAAAGTGAGTGGCTGTATCTGCGTACGCGTGAAATCGATCTGGTCAGGGTTCTCGTAGCGGGCGGGATCGCGATTTGCCGCTCCGATCATGATGAACAGAGAACGCCCAGCAGGAATCGTCACGTCGCCAAAGTTCAGATCGACCGTTGCAAAACGGGCGGCGAGTTGGATGGTGCCATCGTGACGGAGCAGCTCGTCGGAAACGTTGGTCGACAGTTCGGGCTGGGCGCGCAACACATTCATCTGACCGGGTTGCGCGAGCAGCGAAAGCACTCCGTTGCCGATGAGGTTGGTGGTGGTCTCGAACCCGGCCAGGAACAACAGCGATGAGAGCGTGTTGAGCTCCTCGTTCGTCAAGCGATCGGCTTCGCCATCAGCCTGCACCTCGCGGGCGTCCAGCAATATCAACCGGCTCAACAGGTCGTCTTGTGGATCGGCGCGGCGTCGCTCGATAAGCGTGTCGAAGTACGCATTGCACTCGAGCACGGCGGCGTCGGCGGCCTCGAGCATCTCTTTGCTCGCGGCGATCTCGAACACACCGGTGAGGGCCTGGGTCAGCGCGCGGAATTGCGGCCGATCTTCGGGGGGCACACCGAGCAGCGTGCCGATCACCGAGATCGGGAGTACGAAAGCGAACTCGTCCATCAGTTCACCAACATCGGCTTGAACGAGCGAGTCGAGTAGCTCGTCGACCAGCAACTCGACTTGCGGCCGCAGAGACTCCACAATCCGCGGAGTGAACTCGCGCACCACGAGCCGGCGAAGTCTCGTGTGCTCGGGACTATCCAGGTTCAACAGCAGCCGACTCGCCCACTGCAACACCGGCCGCGAACGCCAACCCGGAGCGCGCACATCGAGCGACTCGGAAAAGTGCTTCTGAAGGCGTGGATCGCGTAGCGCGCCCTTGCAGTCGTCGTACCGGGTGAGGATCCACGTTTGCAGCGTCTCGCTGAAGTGAACGGGCTCGAGGTCGCGCAACTTGTGATACAGCGGGTACGGGTTGGCCCGACCCTCTGGGGTAAGGCAAAGTTCGCGAACGACTTCTTCTGCGGCCTCTGCAACCTGGGTACGGGCAATAGTCTCCACTGTGGTCGCTCGTTCCTGTTCGTGCAGCGCCCCCGGCGTGC
>JAYVVU010000137.1:0-4975 GCA_043786755.1 Actinomycetota bacterium | reverse complement strand
TCGTCACGGTGCCGTTCATGCTGCCCACCGTTGTCGTTGGCGCCGCGTTCCTCGCGCTGCTGCCGAGTAGCTGGCACGACACCGCCGGCGCAGTCGTCATTGCGCACGTGTTCTTCAACATTGCCGTCGTCGTGCGCCTCGTCGGAGCGATGTGGGCGGTGTTGCCGACCGACCTCACCGCCGCGGCTCGAACACTTGGTGCGTCGCCAGCACAAGTCCTGCGTCACATAGTTCTGCCACTGTTGCGCCCATCTCTGTGGGCGGCGGCAACTGTTGTCTTCCTGTTCACTTTCACGTCGTTCGGCGTCGTGCGCGTGCTCGGTGGTTCAGCACACCCGACACTGGAGGTCGAGATTGTGCGCCGCGCAACGCAACTTGGCGACGTCGACGGCGCAGCCGTGCTCTCGATTCTGCAGTTGCTGGCGCTGGCAGCCGTGGTGTGGTGGTCAGCTCGCGCGCAACGCAAGGGCACACACGCGCTCGCCGGCTCATCACACTGGCGCATCACTCGATCGCGCCGCGAGCGCGTCGTCGTGTTCAGCGTCGCCAGCGCGATCGCACTCGCGATGTCACTTCCGCTACTGATGATGGTGAGTCGCTCATTCCGTCTCGGCAACCAATGGACGCTGAGCGCTTGGCAGAAGCTGGGTGACGTCGAAGTGCGACCAGGGGTGAGTCTCGGCGTCGACCCTGTTGCTTCGATGCTGACCTCGCTGCGCTTCGCCGCCGTCGCGGCGATCGTGGCGACGATGGTGGGCGGGCTGGCGGCACTTGCGATCGCCGCGGCACGCCGTCGGGGCGCGCTGCTCGACGTTGGGTTGATGCTTCCGCTTGGAACGTCGGCCGTGACAGTCGGCCTCGGGTTGCTGATCACGTTCGACGCTGCGCCGTTCGACTGGCGCGGTAGTTGGTGGCTAGTGCCACTGGGACACGCACTGGTTGCGATCCCGTTCGTGGTCCGCGCCCTACTCCCCATTCTGCGTGCAATCCCGAGCGACCAACGCTCGGCGGCAGCGACACTGGGTGCAAGCCCAACGCGCGCTTGGCTGGCCATCGACGTTCGTCGCGTCGTGCGTCCACTCATCGCGGCCGGTGGGCTCGCGGCCGCAATCTCGCTCGGTGAGTTCGGAGCAACGACGATCCTCACTCGCGCCGGAACGGAAACGATGCCGATCGCGATCGCACGACTGCTCGGCAGAGCCGGCGAACTGCCGCGCGCGCAGGGCTTCGCCTTGGCCACGCTATTGCTCGTCGCCACAGCAGTCGTCATCGTCGGAGTCGTTGGCGTTGCCGAGAAGGAGGGGCTCTTCGATGCTCGACGTCACTGACATCTCCGTGCATTTCGGTGAAGTCGATGTTCTGAGTCACATGTCGCTCACACTCGATCGCGGCGAGGTCGTCGCATTAGTCGGGCCATCCGGCGTTGGCAAAAGCACGCTGTTGCGCGTGATCGCCGGTCTGCAGCGACCGGATGCAGGGTCCGTGGTGTTGGACGGCCGCGACATCACATCGCTGCCGACGCATCAGCGCAATATCGGATTGATGTTCCAAGACGAGCAGTTGTTCCCGCACCTCTCAGTCGCGGAGAACGTTGGCTTCGGCTTGCGCATGCAGCGACAATCGCGGGAGGCCATCGCTGCTCGCGTCCAGGAACTCTTGCAGCTCGTGGGGCTGGACGGCTTCGGTGACCGCAGCGTTGATCGACTGAGTGGCGGCGAATCCAAGCGCGTCGCGTTGGCACGCGCTCTGGCACCGAAACCCGCCGTGCTGCTGCTCGACGAACCGCTGACCGGCTTGGACCCCGAACTGCACGATCGACTCGCCGTCGACCTTGCCGCCTTGTTGCGCACAACAGGCACCACTTCGCTACTCGTCACCCACGATGCGGAAGAAGCCGCGCTCATTGCCGACCGGACTGTGACAATGAGTTCTTCATGAGCACGGCTGAGGTTGTCGAACTCTCCCCCGAGGAGACGCATCCACTTCGGCTCGCGGTGCTTCGCCACGACACCCCAACCAAGGACGTGTCATTCGCCGAGGACTCCGACCCAGGAGCGGTCCATCTCGGGCTTCGCGTCGACGGCGAACTGGTCGCAACCTCCTCGTGGATACCTCGTCCGCACAACGGCGAGCCAGCAATCCAACTGCGCGGCATGGCGACTGCGCACAGCCTGCAGGGAACGGGGCTCGGCGGGTACCTCCTGGAATCCGGCTGTGAACGGGCTGCGACAACAGGAGTGCGGTTGGTGTGGGCACGCGCCCGCGACGCGGCACTCGACTTCTATCTGCGGCACGGGTTCGAGGTGGAAGGCGAAGGCTTCGTCGACGCCACCACCAACCTCCCCCATCATCTAGTCGTCCGGCACCTAGCCCCCAACTGACTCGCGTTTGCCGGGGGTGGTCGAGCGGTGTGCTCAGTCACTTTGGATGACACACACGGGTTCGGCGTCTGCCGATCAGTTGCGTAACCGCGCGACACAACTGCGCGCTCTTGCACGACGGCTCAACAGCTTGCGCGTGCTCGATTGCTATCGCTCTGCAGGAACCGAAACGTGGGTTGGGTCATCGCCGGAGCGGTGCGACGACGCGCTGCGCAGAATTCCGATCACGCTGCGCGCACAAGCCGATTCGCTCAGCATC
This sequence comes from Actinomycetota bacterium, assembly GCA_043786755.1. Classification (GTDB taxonomy): domain Bacteria; phylum Actinomycetota; class Acidimicrobiia; order Acidimicrobiales; family Ilumatobacteraceae; genus UBA668. The sequence goes on along the minus strand of JAYVVU010000137.1, from coordinate 2,335 downwards.
GAAGCGCGGCGCCTCGACCGCGTAGCTGATGAGGTCGCAGCGCAGGCACGGCTGATCGGTCCGAACTAGTGGGCTTACTCGCCTATGACCCTGAACGCGTTGGGAATTTGCAGCACCGCTTGACGGCTGCAGTCGACGAGCTCCGTGTGCTGCGTTGTGCCGATGTGGCCGCAACCGATGCAATGCGAGCAATTGCATCGACTCGCACCGACATCGAACTCGTTTGGTTGCCACTCATCGCTCGGATCCTCGACAACACGGCGCTCACTCGTGACTGGTGGTTCGCAACCGCGCGAGAAGACAACCTGCAGAACGCCCTCGTCAATGTGATGGCTAGCGGCTACGGATGGACCGTTCAACGCGATCCCCTGAACGACGATGCAACGACTGTTTCCCTAGCTGAAGCACGCGCGCTCGCTGTCACCATCAACTCGGCCGATCTGCTGTCACTCGTGAACGACCGCGAACAGTTGCGGTGGCTCGCGCAGCAGTTGCAAATCATCGGGCGCAACCCGGCACTGAGCGCCGACTTCCTCGCGAACTTCAACGCCTGGAAACCAGTCACATATGTGCTCGGTCGCGAATACGCCGAGGCCAACCGATCCGACATTGCAGCGGTGTTGGACGGCCTGATGTCGATCTGGACACACACGTTGCCCGCTGGGACGCTCACCGCCGGCAAGTCGGCAACTCTCGCAACACTCTTGCCGCCCATCGCGGATGTCGACCCATACGTGCAGGCGCTGATGGTCCGATCGCTGCACCCCGACGCGATGACCGTCGCCACGCTCACCCACGAACTGCTCAGCAACTGGCTCGCACTTAAGAACGACCCGAGCGCACCGTCAACCATCGACCGACAAGTTGGGCCAGGCGCGAACGCAGCTGACCTGCTGCTGCCCTTGCTGCTCGACGACCCGGCGGCGTGCGTGTGGTTTACACAACTCGCCGCGCAACAGCCGGCGATTCTGTTCGAGACGCTGAACGATCCCGACCTCGCGTACCAAATCGTGCTTGTCGGCACCGACCCAGCAAACACAACCACTGCAGCAGCCGGCAATGCGGCGCTGGCCATCCTCGACTACTTCCGCATAGACCCGTACCTGCATCCCGGTTTCGACAACGACGGTCATCCTGGTGAGTACGGAGCGTTCCTCGGCGCGCTGGTCGCGCCGTGGCTGCTGCAGTTCACAATGAGTAACCATGACTGGCAGGCATCGGCAGGCGAGAAGGCAGCACGGCTTCGCGTCGCATTGCAGGACGAGCAAGCGATGGAGCAACTAGTCGCTGACGCGGAGCGCATCCGTGTCGGCTTCGTCGAGTCGCTATCTCCGCGCAATACCGCAGCAGCGAGCCAGGTCGGCGAGCTACTCAACCTGCTGTTGCAACTGTCGGTCAACGAACGCGTCGATGACGAAATCGCGACCACGGACGGGCGCTTCAATCTGATGTGGACCGTCGTGGGAGTGAGCAGCAGCTTTCTTCCGGGTGGTCCTGCGGTCAGCATCGCATCCGGCCTCGCACTCGCCGCCTTGAGCAACAAGCTGAGTGAGTACCTCGATCAGCCCGATCCGCGCGGAGTGCGTCGCACTGCTGAGCGCACAATGGATGTGGCCCTCACGCTCGCCGGCGCAGACGCAGTCGCGCACCTCTACCAACAGTGGATCGCCGATGGCACGCTGTCCCCAACAGAGTCCCCGCCGCCGGTGGTCGTCGTGACGGGTGGCGACTCGTGGTGTCCCTCCGCGGAGTATCACGACGCATTCATGCATTGGCGCCGCGGTCTGCCTGGCGGCACGAACGGCGAACTCAGCAGAGCAGCTGGCGAATTGCTGGCCGCTTTCATTGGCTCGAGTGAAGCGCAATCGAATTGCGCAGAGATTGCTGGCTGACGTTCGTCAGGGAATCGGAACGGTGGTCTTCACCAAAACCGTTTCGCCGGCGGTGACCTCGATGATCACTTCCAATGACCAGTCACCCGATTGCGGGAACGTGACGAAGCCGCTGTAGTGGTTGACCCCTTCGCCCACTAGCTGCACCGGTGCCGCTGGAACCGCTTCATCGGGCAGCGCCACCCGTGCCGCTGCTGCGACGACCGGCACGATCGAACCACCAGGCGGTGTGATCACGACATGAATCTCGTTGCGGCCGATCGACCCTGGCCCAACCGTCACTTCCACGATCATTCCGTCGCTCACCAGCTGCGCGGCAAAAGGATTTGCTGCGACAACTGGTGTCGGTGGCAACCCGACCATGCCAGCGGCGAGACCAAGTACTGCGATGCCAACCATCGCTTCCACCACAACAGTTCGGCGAATGCTGCTCGAACCGTCGT
>JAYVVU010000136.1:0-2097 GCA_043786755.1 Actinomycetota bacterium | reverse complement strand
AGGCAGGGATCATCGCCGGGCGTGCCGACTTAGTGCACGCATGCAAGCAGCACCCACTCGCACGTGCTCTGCGACCGGGCGCACATGTGTTGTTGGCGCTGCAAGAACTTGCACTGGCGTATCTGAATCGCACGGTGATCGAGTCGGTGCCGTTCTGGCAGATGGCGGCGACCACCGTCAACGACCTGACCGTGCGCGCTCACGAGTTGGTCGCGGCCGCGGGTTGCGGCGAAGTCGTCGCGACCGAGGCGACCCCTGGCGCAGGTTCGGCACCGAACGCAGGCATCGCCTCTGTCGGTATTCGAGTCAGTGGCGATCACCTAGTCGCACTGCGCAGCGCGCGACCACCAATCGTTGCGCGCAGTCGCGCCGGCGGAACGGTGCTTGACCTGCGAACGGTAAACCCGGTAGACGATCAGTACTTGGTCGAAGCGTTGCGCTCATGCGCGTCGTAGCCACCGCCGGCCACGTCGACCACGGCAAGTCATCGCTTGTGCAAGCGCTGACCGGCGTCAACCCCGATCGGTTCGAGGAAGAGCGGCGGCGTGGCCTGACGATCGACCTCGGCTTCGCCCATCTTTCACTCTCGAACGACAACGACGTCAGTTTCATCGACGTGCCTGGGCACGTTCGCTTTCTGCGCAACATGCTGGCAGGTGTCGGCGGTGTCGATGCGTGCATGTTTGTGATCGCCGCAACCGAAGGTTGGAAGCCGCAAAGCGAGGAGCATCTGCGCATCCTGGAATTGGTCGGTCTGCAGCACGGCATCGTTGCGCTGACCAAAGTTGATCTCGTCGCCGACGACTGGCTCGAACTACAGACACTTGACGTGCGCGATCACCTGGCCGGGACGTTTCTCGCCGACGCGCCGATTGTCCCGGTCAGTGCGACGGTCGGAACCGGTCTCGACAACTTGCGATCTGCACTCGCCGATCTCGCGGCCACTACGCCGTCCGCGCTCGACCGTGGGCGACCCCGGCTGTGGATCGATCGCGTCTTCGCCGCCAAGGGCAGTGGCACCGTCGTCACCGGCACTTTGACCGACGGATCGATCCAGGTCGACGATCAACTACACGCGGGTGTTCACCCGGTGCGGGTGCGCGGTATCCAGTCGCACGGCGAGCGCCGCGACGCGATCGAGCCGGGCAATCGAGTCGCACTCAATCTCGCGGGCGTGGATCACACACAACTACAGCGCGGCGATGCCGTCGTTCACGCAGCGCAATGGCGGCCGACAAGTCGCTTCGACGCCAGCCTGACTGTGCTGCCATCGCTGACGCACGCGGTGTCTCGTCGTGGTGCCTACTTCGCTTACATCGGTTCTGGTGAGTTCCCGGTGCGCCTGCGTGTGCTCGGCCACGAGTCGATACCGGCTGGCGGTTCGGGCTTGGTTCGCCTACATCTCTCGCCGGCGACACCGTTGCCGCTGTTACCGGGCGATCGCTTCGTGTTGCGCGAGTCGGGGCGCGACGAAACAGTCGGCGGCGGCGAGGTACTCGACGTGGCGCCGAAGCTGCCGGCATCGCGTGCAACGCCGGATCGCGATGTCGAGCGCGTGATCAGCGAACACGGCTGGCTAACCGTGGACGACTTCGAGGCGCTAACCGGCGAGCGTCGCGAGCCGACGATCGGCACGTGGGTCGTATCTACAATGCAGCTGCAGCAAACCGAAGCTGCGGTGCGCCAGCGCGTGGCCGCCGCCGGTGAGTTGGGACTCGATGTCGCTGTTCTCGACGATCGGGAGCGAGCCGTACTCACCGTGATCGCCGAGCGCGACGGCATCGCGATCGACAACGGACGCGCACGCGTGGCTGGGCTGCGCGATCCGCTCAGCGATCATCCGTATGTTGCGCAGTTACTCGCTGGCCGGTTCGCGCCACCGGCCCCCGTCGGCGTCGATAAGGCACATTTGCGCGAGTTGATTCGCCGCGGGCTTGTGATCGAGCGCGACGGGTTGCACTTTCACCCCGACGCTGTGGCGGGCGCCGCGCATGCGGCTGCGGCGTTGCTGCACGCACAGCCGACGGGCTTCACCATCAGCCAGTTCCGCGAGGCGCTGGGCAACACGCGCAAGCATGCCGTGCCATTGGCGGCGGA
>JAYVVU010000135.1:0-2098 GCA_043786755.1 Actinomycetota bacterium | reverse complement strand
ACGACGTAGCGCGCTCGCACGCTGCGACCGTCGATGGCGCCGAGAGTGGTGGTGTCGGTCTCGACCACGCAGCTCGCGACATTGAAGCTCGTGAACATCTCGCAGCCGTTGAGCACCGCTTCCGTAGCGAATGCAATCGGCGTCGTCCACGGATCGATCAGGTACTCACCCGGCACGATCATGCCACCGGTAACGCCGTCACCAAGCTGTGGTTCGAGTTCACGCACTGTCTTGGCGTCGATGATCTCGCCGTGGGTATATCCGTTGGCGGTCGCCTTGGCGGCGAGTGCCGGCAGGTTGGCCGCTTGTTCATCATCCCAAGCGACCAACACTGCACCGGTCGGTTCGACGGAGATGCCGGCCGTCGGTGCATACACGCGTAACAACTCGTAGCCACGCGCGACCAGCCGCGACTCTGTCGAGCCTGGTGTTGCATCGAAACCGGTGTGCAATATCGCAGTGTTGGCTTTGCTGGTGCCCGCGCCGATGTCATTGTGCGCTTCAATGAGCGCGACCGTCAGCTGGTGGCGGGAGAGCTCGCGTGCCACCGCACATCCGATGACGCCACCACCAACAACGGCAATGTCGAACATCAGTGATCCATCGTTGCGTCAGCGACCGCTTGCCACAGTGCTAAGCGATCGGCCGCTTCCTCTGGGCTGATCGACGGCTCGACCACCGCGCTCGAATACCACTGGCTCGCGCTTGCGGCTTGCCCGGCACCGATCGCAGCGAAGGCGGCGACGCCGAGTGCGGTCGCATGCGGTGACGGATACACCTCTATCGGGCACTGCAACAGGTCGGCTTGCACTTGCAACAGCGTTCTGCTGCGCGTCAACCCGCCATCTACGCGAAGGCGTGTGATCGGCGAGCCAAGGTCGCGGCCGGCAGCGTGCGCAAGCAACGCCACCTGTGCGGCGATCCCGTCTATTGCTGCTCGAACGAGGTGGCCGCGCTCGGTGCTTAATGACATGCCGGTGAAGGCGGCTCGCGCATGTGGCTTCCAGTACGGCGCAGCAAGACCCGCCAGCGCGGGAACAAACGTGACGCCGCCCGCGTCGGCGACCGCGCTGCCTAACGAGTCGAGGTCGCTCGGCTCGGTCATGATGCCCATCGCGATTAGCCAGGTCACCGCCGCACCGACGGTGTACACCTGTCCGTCGAGGCACCAGGTCAATTCGTCGCCCAGTTGCCATGCGGGACAACCGACCAGACCGTTGCTCGAACGAGTTGGCGTTGAACCTGTGCACGTGAGCATGAACGCACCCGTGCCGTATGTGCACTTAGTTTCGCCGGCCGATCGGCACGCCTCGGCGAAGAGCGCGGCTTGTTGATCAACGCATGCGCCGGTCACCGGCACGTTGCCGCCGAACTCGCTGCACTCGCCGAGCGGGACTGCGTTACCGACCACCGACGGCAGCATCGCCGGGTCTATGCCGAAGATTTCACATGCTTCATTGCTCCATCGCCCCGACTCGAGATCGAGCAGGAGCGTACGACCCGCGGTCGCGACGTCGGTCGCGAATGCGCCGCACAGCCGATGCAGCAACCAGGTGTCGGACGTCGTGACTACCAGGTCGCGGTCGATGCGATCGCGCAACCACACCATCTTGGGCGCCACGAAGTACGGATCGAGTTCGAGTCCGGTGAGTTGCGCCAGCCGCGGGCCGTGATCGGCGAGCCGGTCGCAGACGACGCTCGATCGTCGGTCCTGCCACACAATCGCTGGTCCGTGCGCGCGACCGGTGGCGCGATCCCATGCGACGACCGTCTCGCCCTGATTGCCTAACCCGATCGCCGTAAGCGCCGGGTTGCCTGCGGCGGCGATCGCATCCCGCCCGGCAGCGAGCACGCTGGCCCACAGTGCTTCCGGGTCGACCTCAACGCCGCCATCGCTCGTTGGCTGCACTGTCACCGCGACCTCGGCAAGCCCGATCACCGTTCCGTCGTCGGCGACCACGACTGCTTTAGTGGCCGACGTTCCCTGATCGATCGCCAGCACAGCCACGGCCGCACATTACGCGAGACGCGTAGTATTCAACTTCATGACGTTCAGCGGCTTTCCCACTGAGGCGTTCACCTTCTTCGAGCGCCTAGC
>JAYVVU010000134.1:0-4982 GCA_043786755.1 Actinomycetota bacterium | reverse complement strand
GCGCGCGCTCTGGCATCTCTTCGCGCCGCGAGTGCATGACCTCGACGCTGGCGGCCAACGTCATCAGCGGCGAACGGAGCTCGTGGCTGACATCGCTTGCGAAGCGCGCGTCGCGTTCGACTCGCGCTTGCAGTGCCGCGACCATGTCGTTGAACGCGTTTGCCAATACGCGAAGGTCGGGGTCCTCCGACGGTTCTAAACGCGTATCCAGTCGCCCGCCAGCGATCGCCTTAGCTGCCTGCGCTGCGTCACCGAGCGGACGAACTGCGCGGTTGGCGACCAGCGTGCCGAGCAAGGCACCAGCCAGCGTCGTGATGAACCCGGCAAACAGCAAGCTGAGCCGGACGCTGTTCAGCGTGCTCGACGCATCGTCGAGCAGCACGAACTCGAAGTAGCCGCCGTCGGCCACGGTTAGCGGAATACCGACGATGAGCACTGGTTGCCCGTCGATGCGTGTGATCATCCGCGCTGGCGTCGACTCAGTGATGACGCGTCGTTGCAGGCTCAGCGGAATCGCGTCAGTCGTGTACTTGGCGGAACTCGCCGACCAGCTGCCGCGGTAATTGATGGCGAACGTCGCGACGCCGAGCGACTGCAAGCGATCCATCGCGGCCTGCGTCGACGGATCACTTGCGCGCAGGTCGTTCTGCGCGGCTTGGGCATTGCGATACGCCTGCTCGATGCCAGCGTTATCGCGCTGGTTGACAACGCTGCTGCGAGCGAAGCTGTATGCGGCGGCGGCAAGAAAGCCGGAGAGGAAGAGTGCACCGACCGAGAACATGAGCAGGATGCGCACGCGCAAACTCAGTCGTCGCGGTTGAACACCTTCCCACCATTCGTTCAGTCGCAACCAGCGACTGCGCAGCCGTTCCTGCAACGAGGTAGCAGTTGGCGGATCGGTCGCAACACTGGAACTAGTCGGACCTGGCGATCCACCCGATCCGGAGGGCTCGACGGGAGCGTCGGTCACGACTGCAGTCGGTAGCCGAGACCCCGCACGGTGACCACGTGGCGCGGGTTAGCCGGATCGGCCTCCACCTTGGTGCGCAGCCGACGGACGTGCACGTCGACCAGGCGACCGTCGCCGAAGTAGTCGTAGCCCCACACCTTGTCGAGCAAACTCTCGCGGCTGAACACACTGCCCGGATTTTGCGCGAGCTCGCACAGCAAACGGAACTCCGTCTTCGTGAGGTGCAGCTCCGTGCCGGCGCGAACGACCTTGCCTTCCTCGGGAATGATCTCCAGATCGCCGAACGTGAGCTTGGCGTGGCCAGGGACCGTGGGTCGGATGCGGCGCAGCAGCGCACGGATGCGCGCCGAAAGCTCCTTCGGCGCGAATGGCTTGGTCAGATAATCGTCGGCGCCAGCCTCAAGGCCAGCAACAACATCGTGCGTGTCGTTACGCGCGGTAACCATCACGATCGGGACATCGCTGTGGCGGCGCAGGGTGCGGCACAGTTCGAAGCCGTCGATTCCTGGCAACATGATGTCGATCAGCACGACATCGGGCGCCGCCCGGTGAAAGAGCTCAATGGCTTCCTCGCCGCTTCCAGCTTCGTCGACCGTCCAGCCTTCGTCTTCCAGCGCCAACTTGACCGCGGTACGAATGCGTTCGTCGTCTTCTACGGACAAGATGCGGGTTCCCACGCCTCCATGATGCCAGGCTGCGGGCGTTTGCCGCGGGTCAATGAGCGAGTTCGTCGTCGATCTCGCTGATCAGCGCGTGCACGAGCGCAAACAGCGACGGGTTGGCTGCGATTACGGAGTCGGGGCGTGCCGGGCCGCCATCGATGGCCCCCGTGCTGCACCCGGCCTCTTGCGCGATCAGCAACCCGGCGGCCAAGTCCCATGCGCCGAGCCATTGTTCGAAGTAGACGTCGACTCGGCCAGCGGCGACGTAGCAAAGGTCGGGTGCAGCGGCGCCGAAACGGCGAAGATCGCGCACACGCGGCAGCAACGCCGCGAGCCTTTGCGCCTGAATGCGCCGACGCTCGACTTGATAGCTGAACCCGGTCGCTACCAGGGCCAGGGCCAGTTGGTCGGTGTCGCTGCACTGCACCCGTTGTCCGTTGAGGAAGGCGCCTCCGCCCGCCGTCGCGGTGAACAACTCGTTAGTCGTCGGCACGTACACGACACCGACCTCGGTGCCTTGCTCGGAAGCGGCAGCGATCGACACCGCCCACCCAGGAAGGTCGTACAGAAAGTTGGTCGTGCCATCGATGGGGTCGATCAGCCACGTGATGCCACTTGTTCCGGGCGAGTCGGTGCCCTCCTCGCCGATGATCGCATCGTCGGGCCGCGTTGCGAGGATGCCGCCGACGATCAGTGTTTCGCTTGCCTTATCGAACTCGGTGACCATGTCGGTGGCCGACGACTTTGTGCTGGCAGCGGCGATGCCTCGTTCGGCGCGGCCATCGCGAGCTGCGTCGCCCGCAAGAACTGCCAGCCTGGTTGCCAACGCCAGTAGTTCGGCGCGATCCGCGTGCGTCGGCGTCAAAGCCGTCGCGTTCGTTCGCGCTGTTCGATCTGCCGCCACTCGCCGACGGCGCGCAGCACCAGTACCGCAACGATGCTCATGCCCGCTGCTGCAACGACGGCGCCGACCAACAGGCCAATACCTTGTTGTGCCGCGCACGATCCGTCGCACTGCAACTTCACGAGCGTGTAGCCAATCAATCCGCCAGCGAACCCGGCGACGAGAATCGCAACGAACGCAGCTGCGCGCGCACGCGGCGAGGGCAACGCGGAGAGGGGCCGTTGAGTGTCGCTCACGTAGCCAATCTAGGTTGGGTAATCAAGGGTTCAGGCAATCTCGGGCGCACAATCTAAGGTGCAGATCATGCGCGTAACGGTCGTCGTTCCGACCTACAACGAGAACGACAACATTGAAGTGCTCTGTCGCGGTGTTCGCGCCGTCGTGCCGAACGCCAGCATTCTCGTTGTCGACGACGGCAGCCCCGATGGAACAGCCGACACTGTCGAGCGACTCGCTGGCGAACTCGCTGCGCTTGGTGTCCTGCGTCGCGATGCGAAACTTGGACTCGGTTCCGCCTATCGCGCCGGACTACGCGCCGCCATCGATAGTGGTGCGGAGATCTGCGTACAGATGGATGCCGACTTGTCGCACGACGCTGCGCTGCTGCCCGCTTTGATTGCCAACGTCGAACTCGGCGCCGACCTCGCGATCGGAAGCCGCTACGTGCCGGGCGGGCGCACGGTCGACTGGCCGTCGGGTCGCCGTCGCTTATCGCGGTGGGGGAATCGCTACGCCGCCGGTGTCCTCGGCTTGGCGGTCAACGACGCGACCGCTGGCTATCGCGCGTACAACTCCGCAGCGCTCGAGCGCATGGAATTCGAGACCGTGCGCGCCGAGGGCTACGGCTTTCAAGTGGAGATGACGTATCGCCTGGTGCGCATCGGCGGCAAGATCGTGGAGTTCCCCATCACCTTCCGCGACAGGGTGGAAGGGGCGTCCAAGATGTCGGGCGGCATCGTGCGCGAGGCCAGCGTGCTCGTTGCCCGCCTGTGGCTCAGCGACTTCCGCGGCCGCCGCAAACGCCGACGTGAGGGCCGCTAGAAGAGTTTACGGTGGCTGAGTTGGCAGCCCTATGTGGATGTGTTAGGGTTGCTTCACTATGTGGGCGAACTACCTGATTGGTTTACGCGAAGGGCTCGAGGCCGCCTTGGTCGTCGGGATTCTCGTCGCCTACCTCGTTAAGTCCGATCGACGTGACCTGTTGCCTCGGGTCTGGGCCGGAGCTGGCGTTGCGATCGCCGTTTCATTGGCTGCCGGAGCGGCGCTGACGTTCGGTCCGCGCGGTCTCAGCTTCGAAGCACAGGAAACGATCGGCGGCACGCTGTCGATCGTCGCGGTCGCGTTCGTCACGTGGATGATCTTCTGGATGGCGCGCACCTCGCGCACGCTGAAGGGCGAGCTGGAAGGTCGGATGGAAACGGCAATTGGTCGCGGTGGGATGAGTCTGGCGTTGGTCGCCACGTTGGCCGTCGGTCGCGAGGGTCTCGAGACGGCCTTGTTCCTGTGGGCCGCGGCGAAGGCAACAGGGTCGTCGACGCAACCACTCGTTGGTGGCTCGCTTGGCCTGGTGACCGCCGTCGTACTCGGCCTGCTCATCTATCGCGGTGCCGTACGTCTCGACCTCGGAAAGTTCTTTCGTTGGACGGGCGGCATCCTCGTCTTCGTGGCCGCCGGCGTCCTCGCGTACGGAATTCACGACTTGCAAGAGGCGGGGATTCTTCCAGGCTTGAACTCACTGGCGTTCGATGTCTCTTCTGCCGTTCCGCCGAGTTCGTGGTACGGCACGCTGCTGAAGGGCACCATCAACTTCTCGCCGCGAACGACGTGGCTCGAGCTCGCGGCGTGGGTCGCCTACATCGTCCCGGTGCTCACGCTCTTCATTCTCGCCGTGCGAACCAAGCCGACGAAGAGTTCTATCGCCGAAACATCCGACACACCCATCGCGGCCCCGGCCGCTCCCTGAGAGAGGTACCAATGCGTAAATCGGCTATCACCTTCATGCTCGCCACCGTTCTGATCGGCGTCGCCGCGTGTACCGAGAAAGACAGCTCCAATGACACTGCCGCCGTCAAAGTGAGCAGCACTGCCGACACGTGTGAGGTCAGCGCTACCGAAGCACCGAGCGGGCGTGTCGTGTTTGAGGTGACGAACAACGGATCGGAAGCCACCGAGTTTTACTTGCTGGCCGATGATGGATCACGTGTCGTTGGTGAGGTTGAGGACATTGGGCCCGGTCTGACCCGCGACCTGGTGGTCGAGGTCGAAGCCGGTGACTACCTCACGGCCTGCAAGCCAGGCATGGTGGGCGACGGCATTCGAGCGCCGTTCACCGTCACCGACTCCGGCAAGTAAGCCGCGGCTTCGTAGTTCTCCATACAACGCCCCAGCAGGTCCGATCAATCTCATGGCACACTTTCGCCGTGCGTCGTTGGCTTGTTGGTGGTGC
>JAYVVU010000133.1:0-4983 GCA_043786755.1 Actinomycetota bacterium | reverse complement strand
GTAGCTGGGGCTACGGCAACGAGTTCGAGATCTTCGCTGCGCTGGGCGCTGCTGGTCTCGACCCCGCCACCGATGTTGAGATCGTCGGTCAGAACTTCGATATGGCTGGCCTACTGGCTGGCGACATCGATGCAGCCGAAGCGATGACCTACAACGAATACGCACAGGTCCTCGAGGCGAAGAACCCCGATACCGGCGAGCTCTACACGGCCGACGATCTGAACGTCGTGTCGTACGAGGAAGAGGGCGTCGGCATGTTGCAGGACGCCATCTGGGCCGACGGCGATCGTCTCGCTAACGACGCCGAATACAAGACGACGGCAACCGCCTTCGTGAAGGCGTCGCTCAAGGGTTGGGCTTTCTGCCGCGACAATGCCGAGGCGTGCCGCGACATTGTGCTTGCCAATGGTCCGACGCTCGGTGCCGGTCATCAGCTGTGGCAGATGAACGAGATCAACGCGCTCATCTGGCCGGCCACTGACGGCATTGGCCACATCGATCAGGCAGCGTGGGATCGCACGGTTGAAATTGCGAGCAACACGCCGAACCTCGATGGCGCAACTGTGTTGACGGCGCCGGTCGATGCCGATGCCTTCACCAACGAGATCGTCGATGCGGCGCTCGCGGAGTTGAAGGAAGAGGGTGTCGACATCAACGGAAACAGTTGGTCCAAACTCGACGTCACAGTGACTGAGGGCGGCGTCTAACCCAATTGGGTGACATGCCGTTAGAAGAAGTGGGTGAAGGGCGGGTCGCTTCGGCGGCCCGCCCTTCACGCGTTGGTCGTTCACTAGAGGGACCTTCACGACAGGGTCCTTCACGACTCGTTGCGGCGGCGCCGTGGCTGTTTGTGGCGCTGTGGAGTACAGGCTTCATCGCCGCTCGCTATGCCACCGACGATTCGGGGCCACTGATCTTCTTGGCGACGCGGTTTGTGCTTGCCGCTGCGATCCTCGGCGCCGTTGCCGCCGCGACCGGCATGGCGCGCCCGACGCGCCGTCAACTCGGCGCGGCCACGCTCGCCGGGCTCGGCCTACACGCGCTGTATCTCGGCGGTGTTTTTCTCGCGATCAGTTGGGGTATGCCGTCGGGCGTCAGCGCACTGATTGCAGGACTGCACCCGGTGATTACGGCGGTTGCGGCGCGCAGTCTGCTTGGCGAGCAGCTGCGACGAATCCAATGGCTGGGCGTTGCGCTCGGGTTTGCGGGTGTGATCGCGGTGGTCGTCGATCGCCTTGTCGCCGGTGCCAAAGGTTTGTCGTTCGGAGCGATCATCGCTTCGTTGTTGGGTGTTATTGGAATCTGTGCCGGAACGCTGATCCAGCGTCGCTACGGCGCAGCCACGCCGCTGGTGTGGGGCACATGTGCGCAGTACGTCGCATCCGCCGCGGCGCTGACGATCGCGGCTGCCGTGCACTCGTCATTCGGTGGACACGAAGGACTGCGCTTCACGCACAGCACGGTCTTCGCGCTGGCCTGGTCGGTACTCATCATGTCGATCGCAGCCATCTTGATCATGTTGTGGTTGCTCAAGCGCGAGGCAGCTGCTCGCGTCAGCAGCCTGTTCTTCCTCACCCCTGCGTTGAGCACAATTGAGGGAGCGATCTTGTTTAGCGAACGTCTGGGCGCTCTCGCTCTCGTCGGACTGGTTGTGGCGCTGGGCGGTGTAGCTCTCACCCTCAGACAAGCGCGGTAGCGTGTCGTTGTGGTCATGACTGACAAACCCCACGCCCGAGAGCCCGAGCAAATCTCGCACGTAGTAGTCCGTTTCGCTGGCGATTCCGGCGACGGCATGCAGCTCACCGGCGACCGTTTCACTTCGGCGAGCGCACTGTTCGGCAACGATTTGTCGACGTTCCCCGATTACCCGGCCGAGATCCGCGCACCAGCGGGCACCGTCAACGGTGTCTCCAGTTTCCAGGTGCACATCTCGGATCACGACATCACGACACCGGGCGACGTTCCCGATGTTTTGGTGGCGATGAACCCAGCCGCCTTGAAGGCCGATTTGCACCGCCTCGATCAGCACGGTCTGCTGATCGTCAACAGCGACTCGTTCGAAGAGCGCGACCTCCAGAAGGCTGGCTATTCGACGAACCCGCTGCTCGATGAATCGCTCTCGCAATATCGCGTCGTCGAGATTCCGATGACGTCGCTGACGCAGAAGGCGACCGAACCGCTGGGTGTGAAGTCGCGCGACTCGGAACGTTCGAAGAACTTCTTCGCCCTCGGTGTTATCTCGTGGCTGTACTCGCGCCCGATTGAGCCGACGGTCAAGTGGGTCGAATCACGCTTCAAAGATCTCGTGAAGGACAGCAACCTGGCGGCCTTCCGGGCGGGCTACAACTTCGGCGAGACCAGCGAACTGTTCGACCATCCGTATCAGGTGAAGCCAGCGCCGCTTCCCGCGGGCGAGTACACCAACATTTCCGGCAACGTCGCGTTGGCATGGGGTCTCGTCGCTGCTGGCCAACTCGCCAAGCTGCCAGTGTTCCTCGGTAGCTACCCGATCACGCCTGCTAGCGACATCTTGCACGAGCTCTCCAAGCACAAGCACTTCGGTGTGCGCACCGTGCAGGCCGAAGACGAAATCGCCGCTGCGGGAATGGCGCTCGGTGCCGCGTTCGCCGGCCACCTTGGCGTGACGACAACGAGTGGACCTGGCGTGTCGCTGAAAGGCGAGACGCTCAGCTTGGCCGTGTCGCTCGAGTTGCCGTTCTTGCTCGTCGACATTCAGCGCGGTGGTCCGTCGACCGGGCTGCCGACCAAGACCGAAGCTGCCGACTTGAACATCGCGATGTACGGCCGCCACGCCGAAGCACCGCTGCCGATCGTCGCTGCTTACAGCCCGGGGCATTGCTTCGACGCCGCGATCGAAGCCGCTCGCATCGCGCTCAAGTACCGCACGCCGGTCATCTTGCTCAGCGACGGTTACTTGGCGAACGGCAGCGAGCCGTGGTTGCTACCCGACGCGTCGAAGCTGCCCGACATCTCGGTGCCGTTCGCGACCGAAACGAATCACACTGCCGCCGACGGCACCGCCGAGTTCTGGCCGTACCTGCGCGACCCCGAGACGCTGGCTCGTCCGTGGGCGATTCCCGGCACGCCTGGCCTCATGCACCGCGTTGGTGGCATCGAGAAGGAAGACGGCACCGGCAACATCAGCTACGAGCCGGCCAACCACTCGGCGATGGTGCATCTGCGTGCGGCGAAGATCGCAGGCATCGCGAACGACATCCCGTTGGCAGCGGTTGTTGGCGACGAAGATGCCGACTTGGTGTTGCTCGGCTGGGGCTCGACGTGGGCCGCCATCGATGCAGCGGTGCAGATCACTCGCCGCCAGGGATTGAAAGTGGCGTGGATTCATCTGACGCACCTCAATCCGATGCCGCGCAACTTGGGTGAATTGCTGCGTGGCTTCAAGCACATCCTTGTTCCCGAATTGAACATGGGTCAGTTGTGTCGCATCGTGCGCGCCGAGTTCTTGGTCGACGCCAAACCTGTAACCAAGGTGCAGGGCTTGCCCTTCACCGCATCCGAACTGGAAGTTGCAATCAAGGGGGTTCTCGCCAGTGAGTGACACGATGGTTCCGATCACGTCCAAGAAAGACTGGACGAGCGACCAGGAAGTGCGTTGGTGCCCCGGTTGTGGCGACTACGGCATCTTGCTCGCCGTGCAGATGCTGATGCCCGAGCTCGGCGTTGCACCGGAGAACACGGTCTTCGTCAGTGGCATCGGCTGCAGCAGCCGCTTCCCGTACTACATGAACACGTACGGGATGCACAGTATTCACGGCCGTGCACCAGCGATCGCGACCGGTGTGGCGGTCGCGCGACCCGACCTGGATGTGTGGGTCATCACCGGCGACGGCGACGCGTTGTCGATCGGCGGCAACCACCTCATCCACGCGTTGCGCCGCAACGTCAACCTCACAATCCTGCTGTTCAACAACCAGATCTACGGTCTGACCAAGGGCCAGTACTCGCCGACCTCGGAAGAGGGCAAGGTCACCAAGAGCACGCCGATGGGTTCTATCGACCACCCGTTCAACCCGCTGGCGGTCGCGCTGGGTGCGGAGGCCTCTTTCGTTGCTCGAACGCACGACCTCGATCGCAAGCACATGATGAACACCTTCCGTGCAGCGCATGCGCACCGCGGCGCTTCGTTCGTCGAGATCCTGCAGAACTGCAACGTCTTCAACGACGGTGCGTTCGACGGAGTGCTCGCTCGTACTGCGCGCGAAGAGATGATGATTGACCTCAAGGACGGCGAGCCGATTCGCTTCGGTGCTGAAGGGCACAGCGGTGTCGTGATGGGTAGCGACGGGCAACTGCGCATCGTCGAGGTCGCCGATGTCGGCGTCGAGGCGTTGCTGGTGCACGATGCCCATCGCGCCGACCCGGGGCTGGCGTTCTCGCTTGCCCGTCTTTCGCACGACAACAACTCGCCGACACCGTTCGGAATCTTCCGCGACGTCGACCGCGGCGATTACGGTCACATGGTCGGAGCGCAGTTGGCCGCGGCGTCTGAGAAGAAGGGCCTCGGCGACCTCACGTCGTTGCTGCGCAGCAACGGCACCTGGATGGTTCAGGCCCCTTAGTCGGTCAGCCGGAAGCGATCGCTTCGCCGATGCCGATGTCGGCACGTTCGGCCGCTGCACGCCCTGCGTGCCAACCCGCCGCATTGAGCCCGCGGCCCCGCTTGGCGATGATGTTTGGAAACGCCTCCTCGAATGCTTCATCAACGGCTGCCTGGCGGTCGGCGAGGACCGGTACCAAGGCTGATCCGTATGTCTGCTCTGCTTCATGCGCAATGTGCTGACGAGTCGCTTCCAGGCGTTCGCTCACTCGTTGCGCGAACGCAATCAGGAACGCCCGCCGGACGGGAGCGGTACGCAGGCTCGCATCGCGTTGGGTCGCCTGTGAGGAGGCATGAGTTGCTTGCACCAAGAGCGAGGTGAACAGCACATCCGTCAGCCGTAG
>JAYVVU010000132.1:0-2104 GCA_043786755.1 Actinomycetota bacterium | reverse complement strand
GACCGTTGGATGCGCTGGGCATTGATCGGAGCCACTGCCCTGGCGGCGTCGTTATCGCAGAAGGTCTGGGTCGGCCCAGCCGAGTTGCGCCAGTTCGTCGTGCTGTCGACGCTCGCATGGTTTGTCATCGTCGCGGCACGCCGCCAGATCCCGATGCTTCTGTTCGCCGCGACCGCAGCGGTCTGGTTCGCAACTGCTGCGTTACGAGTGGCAGCTATTTAGGTGACATTCGCGTTTGCGTCGGCCAGCCGATGCGCACGTTGACTGACGGCGCGTAGTGCACCAACGGTTCGCCTTGCGGGCTTGATAAGCCGGCAGCTGTCACCAGCGTGTCGTCGAGTTCGAGCAGCCGCGCGCGATGTAGTGGCCACGGGTCGTGGAACGCTCGGGCTTGGTGCAATCCACTGCGCGGCGCGCTGAACAGCGCCCAACGCGCGGTGAGGTAGTGATCGAGTTCGGTCAGCTCGTTGGCTGCGTATGGCTCGCCGATTTCGATCGTGGTCGCACTCGCACCCCGCGGACGTGGCCAGCGGCGCGTCGAGCGATACGAGATCGTTAAACCGGTGTGCTCGATGCGCATCTTCGACCAGAAGTACGGAAGTCGATACGTCGCTCGTGCGACGAGCACCGCACCGAGGCGCGCGGCGTCGAGCGAGAAGAACCAGACACCGCTCGTGCCGTCTTCACTGGTGGCGTAGGTGCGCACGTTGGTTTCTGGGAACTGCGAGAACCACGGGATCGAGCGAACGTGCGGCACTCCGACGCGCAGGTAGAACGGCACAAGGCCGACCCATGCCTCGCCGTCGAAAGTCTCGACAGTCAAGCCAGGTGGCAACAGGCGCTGCACTTCGGCGGGGTCGTAGCGCCAGTGCACGAACGTCAACTGTTCCCACTTATGCACCATCGCCGCGTGACGCACGCGCACATCGCACGTCGGTACGTGAACGGTCACGACTACGAATCTAGAGTCGTGACATGGAGAAGACCCCAACAGCGAAAACCAAATCGCCGTCGCAGCTGATCGACGGACGGATCAAGGAGCTCGGCGACTGGCGCGGCACCACGCTGTCGCGACTGCGTGCGCTCGTGAAGGAAGCCGATCCGGAAGTTGTCGAGGAATGGAAGTGGCGCGGTGTCCCCGTGTGGGAACACGACGGCATCATCTGCACCGGCGAGAGCTACAAGAGCATCGTGAAGCTGACGTTCGCCAAGGGAGCGTCGCTCGCCGACCCCGCCGGGCTGTTCAACTCCAGCCTCGAAGGCAACATGCGCCGAGCGATTGATTTCAGCGAGGGCGCGAAGATCAACGAGAAGGCGTTCAAGGCATTGATTCGCGAAGCGGTTGAGCTGAACAAGTCGAAGGCCAAGCCAAAGCCGAAAGCGACGGCTAAGCCCGCAGCGAAGAAGGCACCAGCCAAGAAAGCACCAGCGAAGAAGGCCCCCGCTAAGGCAAAGGCCAAAGCCAAGTCCTAGGCGGCGCCGAAGTCGACTTTCGCAGTCTCAACAACGTCAGCGGTGCGGCCGGGAGCGTCTTGCCACTTCCAGTAGCCGTTCATGTGCGCGATCACCTTGTCGGGCGGCGGCATTCCGTACTCGGTGAAATCATCCGTGGTGTGTGCGTCGCTGGCCAGCACCACGTCGTAGCCACGCGTGAAACCGCCGTGGATCGTTGAACGAATGCATGCGTCGGTCTGCGCGCCGGCCACTACGAGCCGTCCGACCCCACGCTTGGCGAGTTCGGCTTCCAATGTCGTGTCTTCGAACGAGTCGCCGTACCGTTTCTGGATCATCGGCTCGGAATCCTTGCGCTGCAGTTCGGGCACGTATTGCCAAACATCGCTGTCGGGAACGAGTTCGTCGCTGTTGTGCTGCACCCAAATCACCGGCACCTTCTCGGCGCGGGCCTTGTCGACAAGCGTGTTGATGTTCGCAATCACTTCGTCGCGTTGATGTGCCTGCGCGACAACACCGTTCTGTACGTCGATCACCAGGAGTGCGGTGTTTGGACGGTCTTTAAGGCTGGTCACAAGAATCTCCTAGGTAGAGGACAAATAGGTCGGTACCTGCGAGTGCAACCGTACGCGTGGGGTGTGACGCGGGCAAG
>JAYVVU010000131.1:0-2105 GCA_043786755.1 Actinomycetota bacterium | reverse complement strand
ATGCGCCTGTGTTCGAACACACCCGGCCAGCTTGCGATTCAGACCGCGCTCGGCGGGTACCAGAGCATCACCGACCTCGTCGGGCCGACTGGTCGGTTGTGTCATCAGCGCGACCTCGCCTACGAATCACTGCAGCAGATTCCCGGCGTGTCTGTGGTGAAGCCCAAGGCTGCGCTCTATCTGTTCCCGAGGCTCGACCCAAAGATGTACCCGATCGCCGACGATCAGCAATTCGCGTATGAATTACTTGAGGAGGAGAAGCTGCTGATCGTGCAGGGCACCGGCTTCAACTGGCCGACGCCGGATCACTTCCGTCTGGTGTTCTTGCCGAACACCGACGACCTCACCGAAGCGCTGATGCGCATTGAGCGCTTCCTGGGTGGTTACCGCAAGCGTCACGCCTGATCAGCGAGTAACGCCACGACTCGCTTGCGAATCTCGTCGCGAATCGGGCGCACTGCTGCAACATCGAGCCCACGCGGATCATCGAGCACCCAGTCGAGGTAACGCTTTCCGGGATACAGCGGACACTCGTCACCACATCCCATGGTCACGACGATGTCAACTTGCGCAAGCATGTCGAGAGTCCATCGCTGCGGTGTTGCACCGGCGATGTCGATGCCCACCTCGGCCATTGCTGCTACCGCTGCTGGGTTGACATGTTCGGCGGGCTCGCTTCCCGCCGAGTACACCTCAACCGTGTCGCCGCCTAGTGCGCGCGCAAAGCCGGCGGCCATCTGCGAGCGACCGGCATTGTGCACGCACAGAAACAGGATCGCCTGACGACCGTCCTCAGTCGGCATTGCCGTCATTCACATTCGCGGGCCACAGCAGCTTGATCACGGGGAACGCGACCGCGACCGCAACTAGCTGCATCGCGATGAACATCGGTGCCGACGCGGGAGCGATGCCGGCGAAAGTGTCGCTGAGCATGCGCGCCACCGTCACCGCCGGGTTGGCAAAGCTCGTTGACGATGTGAACCAGTAGGCGCCGGTGATCCACGCGGCGACCGCAAGTGCGACTACATGCGCGCGACCAGAGCGAACGATGCCGTTGATGACGAGCACCAGACCGAAGGTCGCGAATGCTTCGCTGAACCACAGTGCACCGGACGAACGATCGTGATGCGAAATGTTGATCGCGTCCAGTTCGAACATCACGTTCGCCGCGATCGCGCCGAGGCAGCCACCAGCAGTTTGTGCTACGGCGAATACTGCGACATCGCGCCACTTGAGTTCGCGCAACAATCCCGCCGTGATCGAAACGGCCGGATTGAAGTGTGCGCCTGAGACTGATGCGAACATCAAAATCAGCGCGACGAGAGCGCCACCAGTCGCGATCGAGTTGGCGAGCAACTGGATCGCGACATCATCGGTCAGCCGGGTGGCCATGATTCCCGAGCCGATCACGGCGACGATGAGCAACGCTGTGCCCAACGCCTCCGCGACCGCTCGCCTGGCGAGTTGCTCCATCAGCAGCAGCGGCCGGATGCCACCGGCTCGAGAGCCGGGTCGACTGCGGCGTCAACGGCTGCATCCGTGGTGCAGCACACGCCAGCCTCCGACTCGTGCATTACATCTGCGCTGGCGAGCACGGTGTAGATCTCGAAGTCGTGCAGGCTGCCATCGACCCAGAACTTGTCCTGCAGCGCGAAGCAACAGGTGACTTCGCCCTCGGCGCTGGTCTTCAATCCGGCTGCGTGAACGCGAGCTAGTTCGGAAGCGACTTCATCGGTCGATTCGACTTCGACACCGAGGTGGTTGATCGAGCCGGCATCGGCTGCGGCGTTCTCGATCAGCACCAGCTTCAGGGGCGGGTTCGCAATCGCGAAGTTGGCATAGCCAGGCTTCAGCTTGGCGGGCGTGGTGCCGAACAGGCGGCTGTAGTGCTCGATCGCCGCTTCTAGGTCGGTGACGTTGAGGGCGAGTTGCAGGCGGGACATGAGTGGCTCCTTGAGCTAGTCAGCGTGGTTTATATTGATCAGTGTCGATACGATAGCGTGGTATATCGATGATTGTCAATGTGTTCGCAAAGATTTCTGGAGGACTTCTCATGGCACGAACTGCGCAGCCTGCGGCACCAGTCGACGCCGGTTGCTGTGGCG
>JAYVVU010000130.1:0-2106 GCA_043786755.1 Actinomycetota bacterium | reverse complement strand
CGGCCACGAGCACCTTGCCAAGTTCGACTCCATCAACAGTGACGGCGATGTGTGGCGAGTGCGACGAGTTGATGATGTGATCAGCGAGCTGCACGACTTCGCGGCCGCCTTGCGCAGTGCGATTGCCGGCGGCGACGAGGCCGGTATGGCTGCGCCAGCCGCGTTCGACAACTCCGCTGAGACCGATGTCGAGGACGTCGAGAATCGCGGCGCGCATTTCCTTCTGCGCGGCCTTGCGCACCATGCCAGGCACGTTGGCAAGCGCGGCGTCGTCGGCACCGGCGGCGAGGGCCGAAGCAGCCTGCTCAGGCGAATCAAACAACAGCGACTTCGCGGTCTCGGAGAAAGTTGGTGGTGCGGCCGCGGCGGCTGGAGGCGCCCAGCCAACGTTGGCATTCGGCGGCGGCAAACTCATGTTGCACCTTCCAGCAAAGATTGTGTGCCGACGTGATCCGGTTGCACACGAATGCCCACCGCAAGCGAGTGCGCATCGGGTAGTCGGTCGAGCCCAACGCGCCCGGCATCGGGAACCCGACGCACGTTGACCCGAGCGCGCGCCTTGTGCAGCTGGTTGCGATAGATCAGCGCGCCAACCACGAGCACGGCCGCGATGAACAAGTAGAGACCAGTGTTGGAGCCGCCGCCTTCACCCATGTCGCCGCTAGCGATCAGATGACCGCCAATGAAATGAGCTAGAGCGTTCATCGCCTCAGTATTGCGCAACGCAGCACATGGCCAGAACGGCGATCAGTCGCCGGTTGCTCCGTCGACGGCCTCGCGCAGTAGGTCGGCGTGGCCGCAGTGGCGGGCGTACTCCTCGATCATGTGGACAATGATTCGCCGCAGCGTGGTCTTGCTGGGATCTCCCCCGCGCATGAGATCGTCCATGCCAGCGGTCGCCAGATGAGCGTCGACGACCGCAATCTCGGCCCAATAGGCGGCGAGTGTCTCCGCCACCGTCGCATCGTCGACTGCCCACTCGGCCTCGTCCGGGAAGATGCCCTCTACCTCATCGGCGAGCAGTACACGGCGGAACCACCAGCGCTCGACGTCGGTCATATGGCGAACCAGGCCAAGCAGCGTCAGCGCGCTCGGCGGGCAGGCGGCTCGACGACCTTGCTCGTCGGTGACGCCATCTAGCTTCCGAGCAAGAACAAATCGGTGGTACGTGAGATAGCCGAGCAGTACTGAACGCTCGTCTTCACCAAACGCTTTCGACTTCGGCAGCTCAATCATGAGTCCAGTCTCGCCGTAGTACTGTGCGCGCTACGAATCAGATTCCAACCATCAAGCGTCGAGCATTCCTTCGAACGACTGCAGGCGGTGCCGCGGGCGTCGCGCTTGGCGGGTGCAAAACCGAAACCAACACAGTCACGCGCGTCACGATCCTGACGCAGCCGCCGACAAGCGTCGCCGATACAGCGCCGACGCTGCCGACCGACACCAGCGCACCACAGACCACCGACGGCACGGCCAACAGCACGCCCGCCACCGTGTGGCGACTCTCGACGCGCAACCAACGCTCGCCATGCGGCGCGTGCAAGGCACATGCCGCGCATCGTTTCTTCTCCTCGGCTGAAGCTGCCGAGGCCGGACGACCGCACGCTGGCTGCATCTGTGAAGTGCGCGAGCAGCCAACCACTGTCGGCCAATTTCAGAACTGGTTTGCCGAGGGCGACCAGGTATTCGACGATCGCTGGACGTAACCAGAGAACGACAGGGAGTCGACGACCGGAGCATCGAGGAAGGGGATCGGCTCACTACCGATGAGCAAGCCGCTCTTGCGTGCTTTCCAGGAGTCCTTACTCCTCCCCTCCCTGGGTGCTCCGGCCGTCAACGTGGGGCGGGTGGGTGTCGAACCCACGACCAAAGAATTATGAGTTCTCTGCTCTGACCGCTGAGCTACCGCCCCGAACCGGAACCCACCCTTCGGGATTTGTGTCAGCTCCTAAACGTTGTGTCGCTTTGTGCGCTGACACAAATCGCACCGCCGCCACTTTTGGCTCCGAGAGCAGGGCTCGAACCTGCGACCCGCTGATTAACAGTCAGCTGCTCTGCCAACTGAGCTATCTCGGAAAGGCGAACTGAGGATAGCAAACGGGCCTT
>JAYVVU010000129.1:0-2111 GCA_043786755.1 Actinomycetota bacterium | reverse complement strand
GTACTGGTAGCCCTTCAGGTCGGCTGCACGCACACCGGCGACGCGTAGTTGATCGAACTCGTTGTACTTACCGACTCCGGCGAACGCGATGCGGTCGTAGATCTCGCTGATCTTGCGCAGCGTGTTGCTCGGGTTCTCGGCGACGAGTGCAATGCCATCGGCGTAGCGCACGGCGACCAAGGCACGCCCGCGGGCAATGCCCTTGCGCGCGTAGTCGGCACGATCCTTCATCACCTGTTCTGGTGCGACGTAGAAAGGCATCGTCATTGAAGTGATCCAGTCATCGTGAACGCACCTCGCTCGCAATTGATTCGAAGACGGTGGCCAACTCGGCGTCCGGCACTCGCTCCCAACCGTTGGCGGTGATCGCTGCGACGACCGGATAGATGCCGCGCAGCGCGTCCGGGCCACCGGTGGCCGAATCCGCATCCGCCGCCTCCCACAACCCGCGGCACGCAAGTGCGATCGCTGCGGCGCGGTCAAGCGACGGACGCCAGCCGATCTTGATGACTGTGCCGGCGTGCAACATGCCCGAACCGGTCGCCACGTAATCGTGTTCTTCGTAACGACCACCGGTCACGTCGTACGTGAAGAGACGACCGTTCTCGCGGCGCAGGTCGTAGCCGGCGAAGATCGGCACGACGACCAGTCCTTGCATCGCAGACGGCAAGTTGCCGCGCACCATCATGCTGAGCTGATTGGCCTTGCCTTCGAGGCTGAGCGAGCTGCCTTCGACCTTTTCGTAGTGCTCGAGCTGCAGTTGGAACAGCTTCACCATTTCCATCGCCGGCCCGGCGGCGCCGGCGATCGCGACCCCACTGAACTCGTCGGCCTGCACCACCTTCTCCATACCGCGGCTGCTGATCAGGTTGCCGCTGGTCGCGCGCCGGTCGCCGGCCATCACGACACCGTCCGTGAAGCGCAGGGCCACGCAGGTGGTCGCATGCGGAACCGACAAGTCGCCAGCTGCATCGCCGGTCGCAGGCGCGAGCCCGACTCGCTTCAGAAGTTCGGGAAAGCTGGAACCCGGATCGGCGCCCGGCTGAAACATGGGCATCGACATGCGGTTACTGGCCGCCCTTTTGCACGTACGACTTCACGAAATCCTCGGCGTTCGTTTCCAACACGCCGTCGATCTCGTCGAGCAAATCGTCGAGCTCGGCCTTCAGCTTGTCGCCGGTGGCAGTGACAGCCGGGGCGGCCTCGACCGTTTCGTCGGTGCGGCTCGGTGCCGGTTTCTGCTTCTGCGTGCGCTCAGCCATGTGGCGTCCTTTCAGGCACCCAACCGGGCCAACAGCTCGGCTGGAGTGTCGCTCTCGTCGATCAAGCTAGCGACCGATTCTGCCGTACCACGCAATGGTTCCATCATCGGCACCCGGCGCAGCGGATCGCGACCAAGGTCGAAGACGACGCTGTCCCAGTTGGCGGCGACGATGTGTTCTGGCCATTTCGCCAGGCAGCGACCGCGGAAGTACGCCCGTGTAGTCGTCGGCGGATTGGTCATCGCCGCTTCGACCTCACCCTGATCAACGATCGTGTCGAGGCCGACGCGCAATGCGAGGCAACGATCGCTGCGCAGATCGTGATACTGCAGGTCGAGCGCCTTCAACCGCGGGTCGCCCGCACGAATCTCGTGCCGCTCCGCGTACGCCTGCACCAGTCGACGCTTCGCCACCCAGTCGACTTGATGCGCAACTGAGTCAGGGTCGCGCTCGAGGCCAGCGAGGATGAACTCCCACTTCTCGAGCACGTCGTGGCCGACTTCTTCGCCCACCGCGGCGAGCCCGTGCACCTGTTCGTACTTGTGCGCACGCTCGAGCAAGCCCCACTGCAACTCCAGCGCTGTCACACGACGACCATCCCGCAGCAAGATCGTGCGCTTGAGCGACGGGTCGTGACTGACCTGGCGAATTGCGGCGACTGGATTGGCGAGCGCGAAGTCGTCGCCCAGCACATCGTCTTCGATCATGGCTAACACGATCGCGGTGGCGCCGACCTTGATCAGCGTCGCTGTCTCACTCATGTTCGCGTCGCCGACGATGACGTGTAGGCGGCGGTACTTGTCGGGGTCGCAGTGCGGTTCGTCGCGCGTGTTGACGATCGGGCGCTTC
>JAYVVU010000128.1:0-2114 GCA_043786755.1 Actinomycetota bacterium | reverse complement strand
ACGAGCTGTTACCGCTGATGGCTGCCATCTCGCAACGAGATCCCGTGCCAGTGCTGGTGCGCCAGGCCGACATTGCCCGCGCCGACGCAGACTTGCTTGACGAACTAGCCACAGAGATCGATCCACGCGATGCGCGTTCGTTGGCGAACGCACCAATCGCCCTCGCGCGGCGCGCAGTCAGGCGTTGGCTGAGCGGCGATCACCCACCGGATGCCGCAACGGTCGAGCGCGTTCTGGCTGTCGCTCGCGGCGAAACCGCGGCGACCGACGTCGGCGAAGGACAGTCTGTGCGTCGATCGCAGCAACGCTTAACAATTGTTCGAACTGCTGCAGTTCATTCAGTTCCAACAACTAAGCCCTTACCCAGCGAGTAACCTTGCCCGATGCCTCCAAGACTGCGGGGGAAGTGGGCGCTAGGTATTACACCGCGCAACTTCACCTGGTTCATGAAAGACAAACTCGCAGTGTGCGAGCGACCCGGCGGCAGCGGCGACAACCATCGTCGGGTGCGCCGGCAAGAAGAAATCATCTGGTTGCGCGAGAACGGTTTCGGTTGTGTCGTCAGCATCATCCCCGCGCCGCACAACCTGCACAACTACGACGAACTGAACATGCCCTACCTGCATCGCCCGTTCACCGGAACCGACGATCTTGGCGAGTGGCTGAAGGACTTCTATACCGAGATTCAAGGTTTGCTGGAAGCGAGCACCAAGGTGATCGCCCACAACGAGTCGGTTGACGATCGCATTATCGGAATCATGGGCGGCTACATCCGCTGGAGCGGCATGGTCGACGATCCCTCGATGGTGATCAATCTCACCGAGCAGATTGCCAAGCGCCAGCTCGATCCGTTCGCGCGCCAAGTCATCTTGATGGCGCACGAACTCCACTAGTTCGGCCCTCGGCCTACGATGGCGATATGAGCACAACGCCTGCCAGCTGGTTCCCCGACCCCATGAAGCGCCACGAGCTGCGTTACTGGGACGGCAATGCATGGACCGATCACGTCAGCAACAACGGCATTCAGTCGACCGATCCAGTGAAGGCCTCGCGCCTCGATCGATTTGACGGTGCCATGACAGTCGGCAACGAGGGCGACCCCAGCAAGATTCAGAATCAGTTGCATAACACTGGCTATCGCGGTGCGAACATCGGCGAGGTCGCCTTCCAGGGTGGCGGCACCATCTTCACCGAGCCGGTGCTGGTGGTGAACCAGAAGGCCAAGTTGATCGAGCTGAACAATCAGTACGGCGTGTTCAACAAAGATGGCCAGCAGTTGGCAGCCGTCAATCAGGTTGGGCAGAACGCGGCCAAGAAGGCGATCCGGTTACTGACCAACCTCGATCAGTTCCTGACGCACAAGCTCGAAATCACCGATGCGCAAGGTCGCGTCGTCTTGAAGATCACTCGCCCGGCAAAGGTGATGAAGAGCACAGTGATCGTCAGCGACGGCAACGATCAAGAGATTGGTCGCATTGTGCAAGACAACATGATCGGCAAGATTCACTTCTCGCTGCAGGCGGGTGGTTACACCTACGGCTCGATCAAAGCCGAGAACTGGCGCGCGTGGAACTTCCGCATCGAAGATCACACCGGCCAAGAGGTTGCTCGTATCACCAAGACGTTTGAGGGCATTGCGAAGACGATGTTCACGACCGCCGACAACTACGTCGTGCAGATCCACAGCGTGCTGCCGCAGCCGCTCAACAGCCTGGTGGTCGCCTCCGCACTGTCCGTCGACACGGCATTGAAGCAGGACAGTCGCGGCTTGGGCTGACGGGTATCCTGCACCCAGTGGCCGGTCAACGTGTGCTCGTCAGCGGAATGGGCAGCGAGCTTGGCTCGCTAGTTGCCGTCAAGCTCGAAGCCGAACCATGGGTTGGCGAGTTGGTCGGCATCGACTCCGATCCGCCGCGTCGCCGATTGCGCAAGGCCGAGTTCCATCTACTGAAGCCGTCCGAGCGTGAGCGCATCGTTGATGTCGTCACCTCCTTCAACCCACATGTGCTGATCAACATCAGCGTGTGGGAGCCCGATGCACGCGCCGGTCTGCGCGACGCACGCGCGTTCACCGCCGACGCGGCGCTGGCGATCATCGGGGCCGCGGCGGAGTG
>JAYVVU010000127.1:0-2115 GCA_043786755.1 Actinomycetota bacterium | reverse complement strand
CGATGAGCGGCTTGCGGCCGATGCGATCCGACAACCCGCCGGTGTACAACTGCCCGAGTCCCCACACTCCGGGATAAAGCGCGGCGAGTATGCCGACGCGGCCGATCGACATGCCGGTGCTGGAGAACAAGATTGGGAAGAGTCCCCATGCGAGGCCGTCGTTGAGATTGTTCACCAAGCCCGCTTGCGAGCAGGACGAGAGCGCCTTATCGGTGAAGGAGGTGACGCGAAAGATTTCGCCAGTCGTGAGCGCGCCGCGGTCGGTGGCGATGCTGCTGTCGGCTTCGTGTCGCGCGTGATGGTGTGTCTCGCGGACGAGGAAGACGGAAAGGCCGAGGCCGAGGCCGGCGTAGGCGATTCCTAGAAAGAACGGCTCCGGACGTAACCCGGCGTGCTGGGCGATGTATCCGGTCATGAGGGCGGTGAGTGCGACAGCGCCGTATCCCGCTGCCTCGTTGATCCCCATCGCGAACCCCCGTCGAGAAGGGCCGACAAGATCGATCTTCATGATCACTGTGGTGGACCACGTCAACCCCTGGTTGATGCCGAGGAGCACGTTGGCGAAGAGCACCCACCCCCAACTCGGCGCCCAGATGAGTAAGAGTGGAACGGGCAATGCAACGATCCAGCCAGCAACGAGCACGGGTTTGCGGCCGAAGCGGTCGGACAACGTTCCAGCGAAGAAGTTCGTCATCGCCTTTACGGCTCCGAAAGCAACGATGAAGCTGAGGGCGGCAGTGAACGCAGTGAGGCCGAACTCGCGTTCAGCGAGTAGTGGCAGGACAGTGCGTTCCTGTCCGATCATTCCTCCGACGAGCGCATTCACGCCGACGAGCAGTGAGAACTGGGCGAGGTTCTCCTTCAGCCCAAGTCGCAGTGGACGCTCACCGACATCGGAGCTCACTTGTGTTCCTCAAGTGATCTGCCCGTTGCGGCGGACCACGTGTCCGGTCCGCCACCGAACACGACCAGATCGCCATCGTGGTCGGAGGCAAGCATGCTGGCTGCGCTCATCGCACGCTCACCGTGACCGCACATAAGAGTCAGCGGTCCCGCGAGATTCGCCTGCAACACGGTGCCAAGCTCGATGTTGAGGGCGCCAGGGACGTGTCCCTCAACGAATTCATTCGCTTGGCGAACGTCGACGATCTGACCCGCCGTGTGCGTCGCGTCGACGATCGGAATCTTCCGCACTGGGGTATCCCAGGCGGGCATGCCACCGCCAAGTTCGCCGACGAGGTTCTCATGCCCGACATCAAGGCATTGGCGCACGATCTCGTCGCGACTTTGATCCTCGTCGAGAACGAACACAAGCGGTCGATTCGGTTGCACTAGCCAGCCAAGCCACGAGCCGAACGAGGGCCGCAGTGCGTTCGAGAGCGCACCGGGCACATGTCCCGCGGAGAACGCTGCGATTGGTCGCGCGTCAACGATGATTCCACCCACCTTGAGTACGCGGTTCACTTGTTCGGCCGATAGCGCAGCGAGCCGCGGCACGGTGTCGTAGCGGACAGGGCCACGCCGATTGAGCTCAGGCAGCAACGAAAAATACGTCGGGAAGCTGCCAAAGCCATTGACAAGGCGGTCGACAAAGTCGTCTTCATCGGTGATCGCGAACAGGGCGTTGGAAGTGCGCTCGTGTTCGAGCGTCGAAGTGCGCTGCGAGGCGCCGGGCGCAGAGCAGAAAGACCCAGCGCCGTGTGTCGGATAGACGACCACGTCACCAGGCAAAGCATCGAACCGACGTAGGCCGCTGAACATCTCGTGGGCGAGGGGCACCGTCAGGTCAGGACCACACAGATCGGTTCGCCCGACGGTGCCAACCATCAGTGAGCCACCGGAGAATAAGGCCACCGGCTCGTCGTGGTGGATGAGCAGATACGCGTGATGGTCGGGAGTGTGTCCCGGCGTGGCCACCGCCATGATCTCAACACCTGACGCCAGTGCGATGCGATCACCGTCAGTCACAGGGCGATACGGCGACTCGAGTCGCGATGCCGCCGGCGCGACGAACGCTGCACCGCATCGAGCCGACAGCGCAGGGCTACCTGTGACGTAGTCGGCATGTGAGTGAGTGTCGAGGGTCCACGCCAAACGTAAGCCAAGCTCTGCAAT
>JAYVVU010000126.1:0-5023 GCA_043786755.1 Actinomycetota bacterium | reverse complement strand
TCGCCGACCGCAAGATCAGCGTCAGTTAGCCGCCACTAGACGGCGAGTCCGCCACCGAGCACGTACGTGTTCGACTTGTCGTAGAACACAACGCTTTGGCCCGGCGCGACACGTCGCTGCGGCGAATCCCACGTGATGACGACGCCATCGCTGTCGTGATGGTTCCGGTCGCCAGCCAGCGCGCCTGCCTGAGCGGCACCATGCGCACTGCACTGCACGTTGACCTGACCGGATACCGGCTGGTGCGCCCACACCGCATTGCGCACTGCGATGGAGTCGCACAGCAGCATCGACTCGTCACCGACGGCCACTGTCGCGGATGCGTGATCGATGCCAACGACGTAGCGCTTCGGTCCGCCGCCAGGCAACCCGATGCCGCGGCGTTGGCCGAGTGTGACCATCTCCAGCGCGTCGACCTCGCCCAACGCGCTGCCGTCGACGGCATCGACGACCTGGGCGGAACGGAATGGAATCCGACTGCCAAGAAATGCAACCCGTCCGCCGCCATCGGTGATGAAGCACACATCCTGGCTGTCGGGCTTCGCAGCCGTACGCAGGCCCAGCGCAGTTGCCTTCTCGCGCACTTGCGTCTTGGTCATGTGGCCAATCGGGAACAGTGTGCGCGCCAGCTCTCGCTGGGGAAGCATGTGCACGACGTAGCTCTGATCTTTGGCCGGGTCTTCTCCGCGAGCGACATACCACGCGCCGTCGTGCTGGACGACCCGCGCGTGGTGACCAGTTGCAACTGCATCGAAGCCGAGCAGATCAGCTCGCTCACTGAGCCGGTCGAACTTCAAGTGGCGATTGCACTCGATGCATGGGTTAGGGGTCAGGCCATCGCGATGGGCCTGCACGTAGGGGTCGACTACGTGCGTGTTGAAGTCGTCGGTGAAGTTGAACACCAGGTGGTCGATGTCGAGTTGCTGCGCGACACGACGTGCATCGTCGACATCGGCGATCGAGCAACAGCCTGTGTCGCTCTCGCCGCCCCACAACCGCATCGTGATGCCAACGACTTCGTGTCCGGCGTCCAGCAACTCGGCCGCCGCTACGGAAGAGTCGACGCCACCACTGAGCGCCATCAAGACCTTCATGGCGCGACCCGCACGCGTCGCAGACGGTTCACGGCTTCCGCGACGACTTCGATGCCGCGATCGACATCGGCCGCGGTCGTGGTGACGCCAAGGCTGAAACGAACCGCGCCAAACGCAACCTCGCGCGGCACCCCCATTGCCGCCAGCACGTGCGACGGCTCCATCGCACCGGCCGCGCAGGCAGCGGCCGCGCTGGCGCACACAGCCGCCTCGTCAAGCATGAACAGCAAGGCTTCGTTCTCGATCCCCTCGATGCACACATGCGCCGACCCAGCCACCTTGCGATCCCGAGCAACAGTCTCACGAATTCCCGGCATGCGCGCGATAAGTCCGTCGACAAGTCGATCGCGCAACGGCGCGATGCGCGCAACGTCGTTCGCGCGATTCGCATCGGTGAGACGCAGTGCCTCAGCCATCGCAACAATCCCGGCCACGTTGTGTGTCCCACTGCGGCGCTCTGCTTCTTGTCCGCCGCCAATCAACGTCGGAGCGAAGGGCGCACCCTCACGTGCGACCAGCAGCCCAACACCCTTTGGGCCACCGAACTTGTGCGCCGAGAGCGAGAGGAAGTCGATGTGCGGTGTGATGGCGCGCAGATCGAGCCAACATGCAGCTTGCACGGCGTCGGTGTGCAACACCGCCGCTGGCGCGTGGCGTCGCACAACCTTGCGCACAGCCGCTAGGTCATTGATGGTGCCGACTTCGTTGTTGACGGCCATCACGCTGACGATGGTCACGTCGGGTACTGCTGCAAGAGTCGCGGCAAGTGCATCGAGGTCGACTTCGCCCGTCGCCGCTACGCCGACGGTGTGTCCACCAATGTGATGCACACACTCCAACACCGCATGGTGCTCCGTCGCCGAACACACGGCTGTTCCACCGCGTCGGGCAACTGAACCGAGCACCGCCGTGTTATCGGCTTCCGTGCCGCTGCCGGTGAAGACAACTTCGCCTGGCCGACAGCCGATGACTTCGGCGACGACATCGCGGGCTTCGTCGATTGCACGGCGCGCTTCACGAGCGAAACGGTGCGAGCCCGATGGGTTGGCGAACCGCTCGGAAAGGAACGGCAGCATCGCAGCCACAGCCTGCGGACGCATCGGCGTAGTCGCCGCATGGTCGAGGTACGTGTAGTCAGCCGGAGAAGCCATCCCCCCAGGCTACGAAGTCAGGCGGCGTAGTAGCCGTCTACGTCGGCAATCAGATGGGTTGCCGCCGAAGTGAAAGTGCACGCCTTGCCACCGGTACCGAGACGACTATCAAACGAATGCGACGATGCAGCGCCATCGCGCAGACCCTACCCGTGGACGACTCTGAGGTACCGGCTTACCGGGCAGGCGTTTGCCATGCATTGGGCTGATAGTTCGGGAAGTTGCGACGCTGATAGCGACTGATCACACACAGCAGGTACGCCTCGGGATGAACCTTGGTATGACCTGCGTGACGCAAAGTCGTCGCCGCACGTTGCGCGAGATCGACGGCCAGCGCAAATCGTGCATCCACCGACAACTCGCGGTTACGCATCAAGAACGAACGAATTACCGTGTATTGCTCGTCGGTCATCGCCGTTGGGTCGATTGTGGCTGCGAATGCCTCGCAGCCCGCCGGAACAGGAAACCACACTGCTGCAGGCAGGGGCGTGCGATCTGGGTCGCGGATCACGATCGTTCCCGCAAGCAGATCGCCCACTCGTTGATGACGCGACGTGCCGAGCACAAACAGCATCCCGGTAACGCCTAGTGGTGGCAGGAACCGATCGACCAATCCGCCCATCATGCGCAGCAGCGCGTGCCGCAGCCGAATAGGTGCGCCCTCGATCGTGACTGCGCGCAAGCCCATTGCGCGTTTGCCAATCGTGCGACCGCGCATCAGCGTCTCGCTGATCACCGGGTAGCCCATAATCACCGCAGCAAACAGCAGAGTCGAGAACAATCGCATCGAGGTGCCGGCCAATCCGAACAACGTCAGGATGATCGACCCTGCCACCAGAATGCCGATTTGAGTCAGCAGGTCGAGGATTCCAGCAAACACACGTGAGGCGACGCCAGCAGTTTGCACATCGAGCACAACGGCTTCCGGGGTGACAATGCCCTCCATACGTCCATCACCCTAGGACGACTCCCCGCCAACGATTACGTTTAACGATTACCCTGAACGGCTGTGGACATCGATGCCTTCGTCGCGACGCACCAGGGTGCATGGTGGCGGCTGCAGGAGTTGACGGAGAAGACCCGCAAAGTTGCGCGAGTCGCTCCCGACGAGCTCGACGAGTTGGTGCACCTCTATCAACGCGGCGGCGCGAACTTGGCCCACGCGCGTGTCGAGTATGCGGGCGACTCGGCGTTGGTCAATCGCCTGACTCTGCTGGTGACCGATGCCCACGGCGTGCTCTACGGGCAGCCTGACACCGAGGTTCGTCGCGGTATAGCCCACTTTGCAACCGTCACTTTTCCGGCTGCGATCTATGCCCTGCGGCGTTACATAGGAATCGCAACATTGCTGACGTGCGTGCCGTGGGCGGTGTTTCAGATTTGGCTGGCTGTTTCGCCGGCGGCGTTCGACGTGGTCGCCCCCGATGCGGCGGCGCAGCAATACATCGAACAGGACTTCGAGGGCTACTACAGCAACCAACCGGCGCAGAACTTTGCGACGCAGGTCTTCCTCAACAACGTACGCGTCGGATTCCTGGCGTTTGCCTCGGGCATCTTGTTGTGCATTGTCACCGCAGTTCTGCTGGCCTTCAACGGCGCAAACATTGGTATCGCGGGTGGGCTGTTCACGAATGTAGGACAGGCAGACAAATTTTGGGGGCTGATTCTGCCGCATGGCATGCTCGAGATGTCGGCCGTCATCGTCGCGGGCGCGGCTGGGCTGCGCATTGGGTGGGCAATCATCGACCCTGGCGACCGCTCGCGCGTGAACGCGCTCACAGAAGAAGCGCGACGCGCGGGAAGCGTGCTGGTCGGTTTGGTAGTCGCGTTCCTGCTGGCGGCGTTGGTGGAGGGCTTCGTCACCGGACGACCATGGCCCACATCGCTGCGCATCGCGATCGGCGTGGTGGTATTCACGCTTTTCTGGGGCTGGACGATCCGGTTCGCGATCCGCGCCCGACGCGAGGGCTACGAGCAGTACACGCCCGACGCGCCGCTGTAACGCGCGCGGTTCAAACTGCAGCTACAAACGTCCGCTGGCCTTTAACTCCAGGTACGTGTCGACCAGTTCGATCGCCAGCTGGCCGGGCGCGGCGTCGATGACTACCGCACCCGCAGCGCGCAATCGCGCTGTCGCTCGCGCGCGCTGTTGCAACAGGTTGACCGCAGCCGCTTGGCGATAGGCCTCACTCGCCCATTCGTGCGTCGCACCGTCAGCCCAATTCTTAACTGCCGGATCTTGCACGGCCGCGACGACAACAAGGTGACGGCGGGTGATGATCGGAATTGCTGGCAGAAGCGCTTGCTCGACCGCCGATTCGACGAGGTCGGTGAGCACGATGAACATTGATCGCCGACGGAACCGCGCCGTCGCGGCGCTGAAGGCGACTTGATATGCGCTCTCGCTGTAGTCGGGCTCGAGCATGTACATCGCTTCCGCGGCGCGGCCGAGCTGGCTCTTCCCGTTGGTCGGCACAAGGATGTT
This sequence comes from Actinomycetota bacterium, assembly GCA_043786755.1. Taxonomy (GTDB): domain Bacteria; phylum Actinomycetota; class Acidimicrobiia; order Acidimicrobiales; family Ilumatobacteraceae; genus UBA668. The sequence continues at coordinate 293 of JAYVVU010000126.1, read as the reverse complement.
GCGCACCTGGCGGTCGAAGGTGACAAGGCCGACACGATCGCCCAGCTTCGTCGCGACCTGAACGACACCAAGCACGGCGTCCATCGCGTGTTCGACGCGTGGCACCCCGCCGACTACGCCGGCCATCACGCGCCCGTTGTCCAGCAACAACACGATGTTCTGGTTGCGTTCGGCGCGGTACTGCTTGACGATCGGGCGCTGCAGCCGCACCGTCGCGGCCCAGTCGATGCGACGGAACTCGTCGTCGGGGCGAAAGTCGCGCAGCTGATCGAACTCGGTGCCTCCACCGCTGG
>JAYVVU010000125.1:0-5030 GCA_043786755.1 Actinomycetota bacterium | reverse complement strand
ATTCATCGGCACACCAACTTCTTCGTGCCAGATCGCTTCCGCTTCATCGTCGCTGTCGTGAACCGTGATCCACAAACGGTCGCCGTCGATGCCGAACGTCTCGGTGGTCAGCTCCCAGCTCCACGGAATGATTTCCTTCTTGAAGTAGTCGCCGAAGCTGAAGTTGCCGAGCATCTCAAAGAACACCAGGTGGCGCTTGGTGCGGCCGACATCGTCGAGGTCGTTGTGCTTACCGCCGGCGCGCGCGCACTTCTGCGAGCTAACCGCACGCGAGTACGGCGGCACCTCGTCGCCAACGAAGTACGGCTTGAACGGCACCATGCCCGCGACGGTGAACAGGATCGTCGGGTCGTGCGGGATCAGGCTGGCCGAGGGCACGTCGGCATGGCCTTTGCCGACGAAGTAGTCGATAAAGGCCGAGCGAAGTTGGTCGGCGGTCTGTGGCGGTGTCGACGGTTGCTGAGACATTGAAGAGTCAGCCTACCGATCAAGGCCTGCTGGCAAGGCTGTGTTAACGGCGGTCTGGTTGCTAGCGTCGCAACTTGTGCCTATCGACACCCACGAGTGGATCAGCTTCGAAGACAACAAGACGCAACGCACGTGGGTCTTCGACGCCACGTTCTTGCGCAGTAAGTGGTCGTGCATTTTCGGCAGCGGCTGCAAGGGCGTGCTCGACGACGACGGCACCGCCCTCTCACAGGGGTGCTGCAGCTACGGCGCGCACTTCGGCGACAAGAAGGATCTCGAGAAGGTGCTCGAGTACGTCCCGCGCCTGAAGAAGCGTCACTGGCAGTTCAAGAAGAAGGGCGAAGGGCCGAAGGGATTCCTCGCCAAGGAAGACGGCGCTACCACAACGCGGCTCGTCGACGGCGCATGCATCTTCCTCAATCGACCAGGCTTCGAAGGCGGCGTCGGTTGTGCGTTCCACATCGCTGCTGTTGAGGCCGGCGAGCGACCGCTCGATTGGAAGCCCGACGTGTGCTGGCAGTTGCCGCTACGTCTGGAAGACGCGACCGACGAGTTCGGTTACGTCACCACCACGGTGCGCGAATGGAAGCGTCGCGACTGGGGCGAGGGCGGCCAAGAGTTCCATTGGTGGTGCACCGAGACCGACGAAGCGTTCGTCGGCGGCGTGCCGGTGTACGAGTACCTCAAAGACGAACTGATCGAGATGGTCGGCACCAAGGTCTACGCGCAACTGTTGAAGCTGATCGTGCGCGACGAGTGGGTCCCGCTACCCCACCCAGCAATCAAGCGCGGCCCGCTCACCGTCGAAGGCTGAGTGCTCGCGCCATTGGGTTTCTGGGGCTGAGTCGTCCCAGTTCAAACCTTGGGGCGGATCTGTCTCGGATTGCGGGACGATTCGGCCCCAGAAAGCGAAACGACATCCGCGTCCTTGCGAATAAACGGCCGAAGCCTTCCAAATCGAACTTCGAAATACGAGTAACACTCGCGACAGACGGTGAGGACGGGCGGTCTCGGGCGCGGCGTGCCAGGAGTCCAATGAATGCGCATCCGGACGGCTTCTCCGTTGCAGTTGGCACATACTCCCCGACCTCGCAGCGATGTACGGGTGCGTCGGAGGATTTCCATCCTCCCCATTCTGCGCTAGGCGCTGACCTTTTTGTTCGCCTTGCGGCGGTCTTCCAAGCCGAGTTGACGCTTGCGCACTCGAATTGCCTTCGGCGTCACTTCGACGAGTTCGTCGTCGACAATCCACTCAATGGCCGTCTCGAGCGTGTGAATCTTTGGCGCTGGCAGCTTCACCGCGTCGTCGTGGCTGTGCGTACGAATGTTGTTCTTCTCTTTTGCACGCACTGCGTTGATCACCAATTCGTCGTCGCGAGCTGACTCGCCGATGACCATGCCTTCGTAGACCTGCTCGCCGGGGTTGACGAAGAACTGGCCGCTGAGCTGCAACTTGTCGAGCGCGTAGCCGGTAGTGACACCGAGACGATCGCTGACGAGTGCGCCACCGCGCGGGCTGGGCATTTCGCCGGCCCATGCCATCCAGCCAACGTGGTGCTGGTGCAGCAGCGCGGTACCGCGTGTTGCGGTCATCAGCATCGAGCGGAAGCCGATCAGGCCGCGGCTCGGGCATTCGAAGGTGACGATCGTTCGACCAGAGTCGCCGGCGCGCAAGTCAGTAACCCGACCCTTGCGAGGAGCGAGCTCTTGCGTAACGGTGCCGACGTATTCGTCGGGGACGTCGCAGACGCCGCGCTCTTGTGGCTCGAAGCGCTTGCCGTTGACTTCCTTGGTGATGACTTCTGGGCGGCTGACCTGCAGCTCGTAGCCCTCGCGACGCATCGCTTCGATCAGCACTGCCAACTGCAACTCGCCGCGCCCGGCGACTTCGATGACGTCGGGTGAGCCGGTCTCGAACAACTTGATCGACACGTTGCCGAGGATCTCTTTGTTGAGACGGTCGATGAGGTGACGACTAGTGAGGAACTTGCCATCGCGCCCAGCGAGGGGCGAGGTGTTGACACCGAACGTCATACGCAACACCGGCTCGTCGACGACCAAGCGCTTCAGCGCGATGGGATCTTCAACAGAAGCGATCGTGTCGCCGATCTCCACTTCCGGGAAGCCAGCAACCACGAACAGGTCGCCAGCACTGAGCTCGTCGACCTCGTCGCGGCCAACGCCGTGGAACGACATCAGCTGCGCAAGCTTCCGCTTCAGCGGCGGCTGACCCTCGGCGAACTCTTCTTCCAGCAACGCAACGGTCTCGCCGCGACGCATCACGCCGTTGACGACACGTCCGATCGCCAGCCGACCGAGGTATTCACTGGCGTCGAGCTGGGTGACCATCGCCTGCAGCGGTGCGTCGACGTTGCCCGTTGGCGCGGGAATCGCTTCCAGGATCGTGTCGAGCAGCGCCGAGAGATCGTCGTCGGGGCCGGGCATACCGACACCCTTCATCGTGCGACCTTCGCGAGCGACGGCTGACACGATCTCGAAGTCGATGTGATGGTCGCCGGCGTCGAGGTCGATGAACAGCTGGTAGATCTCGTCGAGCACTTCCTCGGCACGAGCGTCCTGGCGATCGACCTTGTTGATGACAACCACGGCTGGCAGGTCGAGCGAAAGTGCTTTCTGCAGCACGTAGCGGGTCTGCGGCAACGGGCCTTCGGCGGCGTCGACTAGCAAAAGCACGCCGTCGACCATGGTGAGGGCCCGCTCGACTTCGCCGCCGAAGTCGGCGTGACCAGGGGTGTCGACCAGGTTGATCTTGATGCCCTTCCAGGTGATAGAGGCAGCCTTGGCGAGAATGGTGATGCCGCGCTCGCGCTCCTGGTCGTTTGAGTCCATCACGCGATCCACGACGGCCTGGTGGGCGGCGAAGGTGCCAGTGGCGCGCAGCAAAGCGTCGACAAGCGTGGTCTTGCCGTGGTCGACGTGCGCGACGAGCGCGACGTTACGAAGCTTGATGGAACTAGCAGTGGAAGGACTGGGCGAAGACGTGATCTGGGACATTGCAGCCGGGTTCTCGAACGGGCTCAGACGCGTCGGCCCGCGAGAAGAATCAGTCGTCGACTTCTTCGTCGTCCTCGTCGAAGGTGACTCCGTACTTTTCCGCTAGCGCGGCGTACTCGTCGTCTTCACTGGGTTGACGTGGTTCGCTACCACCGAAACCCAGATCGAATGCGCTGGGACCGGCCTGCTTAAGTTTCCGCGCTTCTTCGAAGCGACGGTGACGACCCTTCTTCACGGTAGGGCTCCCGAATCTAGAGATTTGACATTGGATGCCAGCTTACCTGGTAGACCTAAAATTCTGTGTCACCACTACCGCCTCTGACTGTGACGCCTGCCCGCAGCTGGTGGCAGACAGCGACTGTGTATCAGATCTACCCACGGTCGTTCAGTGACGGGACGCTTGCAGGGATCGCGTCCCGCCTCGACTACCTGCAATGGCTTGGAGTCGATGCACTTTGGCTCTCGCCGATCTTCCGCTCGCCAATGGCTGATGGCGGGTACGACGTCAGCGACTTCTGCGCAATCGATCCCCGATTCGGCACGCTCGCCGAATTTGATGCGTTGCTGACAGCGGTTCACGACCGCGGGATGCGCTTGCTGCTCGACTGGGTGCCAAACCACACCAGCGATCAGCATCCGTGGTTCCAGGAGAGCCGGCAAGACCGTGTCAACCCGAAGGCCGATTGGTATGTCTGGCGTGATCACCCGGTGAACAACTGGCTCGCCTCGTTTCCGCGCGGCGAGCCGGCGTGGGCGTTCGACGAACAACGCGGGCAGTACTACCTGCGCTGCTTCCTCAAGGAGCAACCCGACCTCAACTGGGATAACCCCGACGTGGCCGCAGCGATGCTCGACACGCTGCGCTTCTGGCTCGACCGTGGTGTCGACGGTTTCCGCATGGATGTCGTTCATCTGCTCGGCAAGGACCTCACCGACAACGACCCGCCGATCGCGGAAGCGCGAGTCTGGGGGCACGTCCCCTACAACGACCAGCCGACGACACATACGCATCTACGCCGGATCCGATCGTTGCTCGATCAATACTCCGCAGTCAGCATCGGCGAGGTGTATCTGCTCGACGAGGAAGCGATGGCCGCCTACCACGGCAACAACGACGAGTTGAACCTGTGCTTCAACTTCCGGTTTGTGTGGGCACCGCTCGATGCCCTCGAACTGCGCAGTCGCGTCGCCCGCACGATTGAAGTGTTGCGCGATCGCGATGCGTGGCCGACGTGGGTATTGTCGAACCACGACGTGCCCCGCCATCGCCAGCGCTACGGCGGCAGCGAGCTGCACGCGCGAATGGCGGCCCTGATGTTGCTGACGTTGCCGGGCACACCGTTCATGTACCAGGGTGAGGAGTTGGGACTCGTCGATGCCGAAATCGCACCCGACGCGTTCGCCGACCCGGGTCGACGCGACGGATGCCGCGCACCGATTCCGTGGAATGCCGAGGCCAACCACGGCTGGACGACCGAAGCGCTGAACGACTTGGCGCTTCCATTCCCACCCGAAGCAGCCATACGGAACGTCGCCACCCAGCGTGC
>JAYVVU010000124.1:0-2124 GCA_043786755.1 Actinomycetota bacterium | reverse complement strand
CAGCGAAGATCACGAACTCGACGACATTTCACCCGATCACCCCTTGGCGGGCGAATACCACTTATATGCGTATCTCAGCTGGCTGCTCGATTGGTCGGTTCGCGCTCTACAGAGCTAAAGCCGGTGCGGCCACGATCACAAACCGAACGCGGCGGCCAAACTTGGCGCTGTTGCGGCGGCGCCGAGATGTGTTGTAATCCCGAGCACGTCTTCGGTGAAAGCCAAGAGGGCGTAATGATCGAGCTGCGTCGCGGTTCGTGTGCCGGGCACAATGTTCGGCGCAACCGCGAAGAACGGCATCGTGCCGACACCCTCGCTCTCATCAAAGACCACGAACACTGCCGTGCGACCTTCGCGGTAGGTGGGCGAGGCCGTGATTGCGTCGATCAGCGTTTTCAGCCAGGCGTCTCCAACGGCCACGGCGCAGTCGTGCATGTCATTGCAGATGTCTGGTGTGATCAACGAAAACGTCGGCAGGCCACTCTTCAGGTCGGGCACGAACTGATCGAGGCCCACGTTGTCGCGCTCACAGGCGGTGCGGTCGTCTGCACCCACGAAGTACGCGGCGGGATTGTGCTTGACGGCGTAACGATCGGTTGACTGCAACGCGCAGTTCGATGGCATCGCCTCTTGATAGCTCTTCGCCTGCTTGCCGACTGTGCGTACTTGCCGAAACAGGTTGTCGACACTGAGCGGATGTGCCGCGGGTGCCTTGCCGTCGGTCACTCCTTGAGGATCGCCCGATGTCGCCGCGAGATAGTTGGGCAGCGACGGGTGAATCGCGTGATCGACATAGGCCGACGCCGATCCGCATGACGCAGCGAGGCCGTTGAGAAACGGTGCCGTCGTTGCGTTGAACACCTTCTGCTCGTCCTTGTTCTCCATCCAGATCCAGACGATGTGGTCGTACGATTTCGGCCCGGCACCCGATCGTCCGCACGGCCCGAGCCACGGCACCGAGGTCGAGGTGGCGGCCGGGGTGGTGGTTGTGGTGGCAACCGCGGAATCCGTCGGCAACGTTGTGTCCGCCCCCGCTGTTGTGTCGTTTACAGCGGCTGTGTCCGTGCGTTTGGACGACTCGGGCGTCGCGCTCGAACACGCCGCGAGCACAAGTAGGGCACAACAGGTCACAGCGACGCGCTTCATGTGATCAAGCCTCGCATGCGCACCAGGCCTGACGCACCACCACCCGACGCGCGACCGCGTGGTTACTGTGGGCCAATGCCTGCCCTTCCTGAGTACGCCAACCTCATTGTCTCTGTCACTGCATCACCAGATTCGCCGGAGAACAGCGACGTCGCGCACATCACACTCAATCGGCCCGAGCGTCTGAACGCATTGTCTCGCGACCTGCTGCGCGACATCATCAGCGTCAGTCGGTGGCTCGACGATCAGCATCACATCAAGGTCGTTGTCCTACGCGGTGCCGGCCGCGCGTTTTCGGCGGGCTTCGATCTCAATGACTTCCAACATCCCGATCCACACACAAATCCACGCGACGCGGCCGACCTTGGCCGCCTCGCCACAGAGGCACTCGCCAACGTTCGTCAACTCACCATCGCCTCGGTGCACGGTCATTGCGTGGGTGGCGGCGTTGTGCTCACAGCTGCGTGCGATCTTCGGATCGCCGCGACCGACGCCCGGTTCGTCATTCCCGAAGTCGATCTCGGTATCCCGCTCGCGTGGGGCGGAATTCCCCGTCTTGTGCGCGAGCTCGGGCCTGCGATCACGAAAGAGCTTGTGCTCACTTGTCGCCCGTTCGACGCGCACGAGGCGCGTGCCCTGCGATTCGTGAATCACGTTGTCAGCCCCGATGAGCTGATCGCCGCAACCAATACGTTGGCGAACGAATTGGCGAGCAAGCCGAGCTTTGCGCTCCGATCGACCAAGCAGCAGGTGAACGCGGCACTCGACGAGATGGTGGGTACTGCACGCAATGCCAACGATGCAGACTCATTGGTCTACGCGATGTCGGACCCTGAAAGTCGCGAGGCCAGTCGCCGTTATCTGGCCGACCGTCAGCGCTAGTAACCAGGCCCCGCAGGGAACACAAAGCAGCCTGCGCTACCCGGACCTGTGTGCGCGCCGACGCTCGGACCGATGCGATAGTGCACGACCTCGATC
>JAYVVU010000123.1:0-2126 GCA_043786755.1 Actinomycetota bacterium | reverse complement strand
ACGGCATCATCGTGGGCAAGAACGAAGACGGCACGGTCGACGTGCTGACCAGCGGTCGCAAGATGCGCGTCGGTCTGCACCCCGAGATCGAGCACGATGATCTGGAGCGCGGCGCGGAGGTGGTGCTCAACGAGAGCTTCAACGTGGTGCATGCGCGGCAGCCGGAGATCTCTGGCGAAGTCGTCACGATCAAGGAGCTGATGGACGACGGAGTGCGGGCGTTGGTGGTCGGTCGGGCCGATGAGGAGCGCGTCTGCGAGCTGGCCGATGCGTTGCGCGGCGTGCACCTGCGCAATGGCGACACCATGCGGCTGGACTCGCGCAGCAATCTGCTGCTGGAAAAGCTTCCCCGCCCGGAAGTGGAAGACCTGCTGCTCGAAGAAGTACCCGACATTTCGTACTCCGACATCGGCGGCCTCGACACACAGATCGAGCAGATCGCCGACGCAGTCGAGTTGCCGTTTTTGTATGCCGAACTCTTCGCTGAGCACCGCCTGCCGGCACCGAAGGGAATTTTGCTGTACGGCCCGCCCGGCTGCGGCAAGACGTTGATCGCGAAGGCGGTGGCCAACTCGCTCGCCAAGAAGGTCGCCGAGAAGACCGGCGACGACAAAGGTCGCAGCTACTTCATCAACATCAAGGGCCCGGAGCTACTGAACAAGTACGTCGGCGAGACCGAGCGTCAAATTCGGCTTGTGTTCCAGCGTGCTCGCGAAAAGAGTGAGGAGGGCTGGCCCGTCATCGTCTTCTTCGACGAGATGGACAGCATGTTCCGCACCCGTGGCTCGGGTATCAGCAGTGACATGGAGAGCACCATCGTGCCGCAGCTACTGGCGGAGATCGACGGTGTCGAGGGGCTGAAGAACGTCATCGTGATCGGGGCGACCAATCGCGAAGACCTGATCGACCCGGCAATTCTTCGCCCCGGCCGGCTCGACGTGAAGATCAAGATCGAGCGGCCCACCGCCGCGGCCGCGAAACAGATCTTTGCGCAGTACCTCACTGACGAGATTCCCATCGATGCCAACTCCTCGGTGCCAGAGATGATCGACGCGACCGTGATCGAGATGTATCGCGACGACGAGGCCAACCAGTTCCTGGAGGTCACATACCAAAACGGCGACAAGGAGATTCTGTACTACAAGGACTTCTCGTCGGGCGCAATGATCGAGAACATCGTTCGTCGTGCGAAAAAGCTCGCTATCAAGCGTGTCATCGCCGGCGGTACCCGTGGCGTGTGCCTGGACGACCTGCTCGACAGCATCCGCCAGGAGTACAAGGAACACGAAGACCTTCCCAACACCACCAACCCGGACGATTGGGCGAAGATCAGCGGCAAGAAGGGTGAGCGCATCGTGTTCATCCGCACGCTGGTCAAGGGCCGCGAAGAGAAAGACCGCGCCGGCGGTCGCGCCATCGAACGCGTTGCAACCGGCCAGTACCTCTAGTCGGCGTTGTTAGGGTCCAGACATGGCGATCCCCAAGGTCTGTGGCATCGAGACCGAATACGGTATTTTCGTGCGCGGCCCCGTCAGCGAGAACGCAAGCAACCCCGTCTCCGCCTCGTCGCTACTGATCAATGCGTACCTCGCCGCCAACCTGCGCAAGGTCGGTTGGGACTTCGACGACGAGCACCCTGGTAGCGACGCCCGCGGGTTCAGCGTCGACGACCTCCTCGAACCAGAGATCGAGACGCATCTTGTCAACGCAGTGCTCACCAACGGCGCCCGCTACTACGTCGACCACGCGCACCCCGAGATCAGCACCCCCGAGTGCCGCACGGCCCGTGAGGCGCTGGTCTTCGACAGGGCGGCGGAGGAGATCGTGTGGGCCAGCATGCAGGCCGCCAATGCGCTGCTGCCGCAAGGTGCAGAAGTGCTGTGCCACAAGAACAACTCGGATGGCAAGGGCAACAGCTACGGCTGTCATGAGAACTATCTGGTCGCTCGCGATGTTCCCTTCGGTCGCATCGTGCACCAGATCACTCCCCACTTCGTCACTCGCCAAATCGTCATTGGCGCCGGCAAGGTGGGCTGCGAATTGCCTGGTATCTCGGCCGCCGACGTGCCATTTCAGATCAGTCAGCGCGCCGACTTCTTCGAGGAGGAAGTCGGTTTGGAGACCAC
>JAYVVU010000122.1:0-5054 GCA_043786755.1 Actinomycetota bacterium | reverse complement strand
TGCGGGTTCGAGTCCCGCCCCGGGCACGTTGCGTGTTGCCACGAGGCAGACTCAATCAGTTCTGCTTCGACCCAACGACGGCGTTCGCCTACCGACCCAGTTGATCAGGCGCGTATCGGTTGGAAGCAATAGCCCTTGCCGCGCACCGTTCGAAGAATTGTCGGCCGGGTCGGATCGGTCTCGATCTTGGCGCGCAGTCGATGGATGTGCTCGGTCACGGTGTCGGGGTCCTGCCACTCGGGCTTCGAAGCCCAGACGTAGTGCAATAGTTCGGCGCGGGTGAACACCTCGCCTGGCCGGGCCGCGAGAAATGCGAGCAGTTCGAATTCCTTGGCTGGTGTGTCGAGTGCTTTCCGATCGATAGTCATCGTGCGATCGGCGAGATTCAGCAGCACTCCGTTGAACTTCAGGTACTTGGCACCACAGGGTGTGCTTATCTCGTCAGCGGGCTTTGAGGCGAGTGACACCATGACGCTTCGGCCGTTGTCGACGTAACGAACACCACACAGTTCAAATCGATCGACCGACTGCTCGTCGCCGACGAGGTGGACATCAAGGCGATCGAATTGTCTGTCAGTGACATTCGAGTTGCGAAACAGACCAGCCCACTCTTCGAGCTTGGATGCGTCCAGTAGATCGAAGATCGAGCCGCCGGTGAGATCGTCGGTCGGCCGACCGGCGGAGACAGCGAAGCTATCGCTGACCCAAACGACCTGTTGGTCGACGGTGTTCACCATGAGAGAGGACAGCGTCACGGTTGGGGTATACCCAGGCGAGCTGCATCCCGAACATGAGGTTCGTTACGCGTGGGCGAACGATGGGCCGTTGTCTACCTCGAACATGAGGTCGTCGGCGTAGCAGTACCACCAGTCCTCGCCAGGCTCATACGACTGGACGATCGGATGCTGTTGTTCGTTGAAGTGCGCGGTCGCGTGACGGTTCGGTGAACTGTCGCAGCAGCCGATATGGCCACACGACATGCACATGCGTAGGTGCACCCAGCGACCGCCGATGCGTAGACAGTCCTCACATCCATCGCCGCTCGGCGCGACATCCACGACCTGGTCGAGGTGATTGCAGGACTCGCTCATACGTAACGCTGCCGGAAGTTCATCATCGACGAATTGTACGGAGGGGGAACTCTCATCGAAGCGCGCGACGCGCTATGTGAGGCTCCAGAACGGGTCGGTGAGTCCGAGGTCGGTCAGGATCGCTTGGTTCTGCTCGAGCGTGCGCGGCGTCCACTTTGGCTCGATGCGATTACCCCACCACTCGTGAGCCAGCTCGCTGAGCTTCGACACGCCAATCGTTGCGCCAGGGCTTCGGGAGCCGAGCCATTTGGCGATGTGCTCTTCCGACCGGAAGAGGTTCATCGTTCCTCAAGTGAAGACGATGTCGTCCCACCATTGAACTGCGGGAACCACGCAATGGAAGAGCACGCTGTCATCGTCGGGTTCCTCGTTACGCACTTCGATCGCGATCGCCTCGCCGCAATCGGCGCACGATGCCTCGATGCGACTGTCGGTGTGAAGTGCGGCGCCAATGCCGAACGCGTCCCACGCACAGTTGGCGAACCACCAGCGATTGTTCGCGAAGACTCGGTACGCGGTCGGCACGGCGGAGAACGGGTTGGCCATGCGAATCTCACGAGTGCCTGTCTGCAGCACCAACGCGTGCGCCTCGTGCAGTCGTTCCCAGCCCGCCCAGACATCGTCGGCGGTCGAGCCGGTGGCGGCGGCGGTGTCGGCGACGGTCGGCGCGCGTCCCAGTTCAACGAACAATCTGTACGTCAGGTTTCGTAGCGCGCGGTCGCCTTCGTCCATGTCCCGAACCCTATAGCGAAGCGCGCCGCCGTCATTGCGGCGCTGATCGTTGTGATTCCGGATTGCGATTGCTTGCCCCGCGTCGCAACTGACAGCATCGGGCGATGACCAAGCGCGGGTGGATTCTGTTTGTCGCGATGTCGTTCATTTGGGGCATCCCGTACTTGTTGATTCGGGTCGCCGTGCGCCAACTCGAGCCGGCAATGGTGGTCTTTGGTCGTACGTTGATTGCCGCAGTCATCCTGCTCGTCCTCGCGCAGCGCAGCGATGCGATTCGACCCGCGTTGCGGCGCTGGCGGCCGGTGTTGGCGTTTGCGATCATCGAGATGGCGATCCCGTGGATCCTGCTCGCAAGCGCCGAGCAGCATCTCGCATCGGGACTGACCGGCTTGATCATCGCGACCGTCCCGATCGTCGGGGCCATCACGGCCTTCTTCCTCGGCGATAAGTCCGCGCTTCGTCCGGCGCGCGTTGTTGGCATCTTCATCGGTTTCGCGGGGGTTGCCTTCCTCGTGGGCAATGACCTGCGCGGCGATTCGGCACCGCCGTGGTGGAGCGTTGCCATGGTGCTGGTGGTATGTGTTTGCTACGGCAGCGCACCATTCATCGTGCAGCGCAAATTGGCCGACGTGCCGTCGTTCGGCGTCATCGCACTGTCGCTCGCGACCGTCGCCGTTATCTATGCGCCGATCGCGGGCCTGTCCGCAGCGCACAACGACCCAACAACCAAGTCGGTGCTCGCCGTCATCACACTCGCCCTCGTGTGCACCGGGCTTGCCTTCGTCGTCTTCTTCAAGTTGCTCGACGAGATTGGTCCCGCGCGAGCTCCGTTGATCACGTTCGCGAATCCGGTAGTTGCAGTTGCGCTCGGCGCGATCCTGCTCGATGAGGACGTGACGATTGCAACGCTCGTCGGATTCGTATTGGTGATGACTGGCTGCTGGTTGGCGACGCGGCGATCGACGGATGTGCCCGCAGTCGGACTGAGCGCTTCCGTCGCCTAGAAAGCGCTTCTAAATAGTTCTTGTCTATTTGACTAGAACTGTGTAAGGTAAGAGTCGTGGTGACTAAATCCAACGACTCAAACGGCCCGACGGGCTACGACCCCTCGCAGTTTCCTGCATTCGCGGTCACGGTCGACATGGTGATCCTCACCATGTCTGCGGGCGCGCTGCACATGTTGTTGGTCCGTCGCGGCGAGGCACCGTTCAAGGGGATGTGGGCGATCCCCGGCGGCTTCAAGCGGCCGAGCGAAACGCTGCACGAAGCGGCGCGTCGCGAGTTGGCAGAGGAGACCGGCGTCGATGTTCCGACGCTTCTTACGCAATTCGGTGCCTACGGCGACCCGGGTCGTGACCCGCGCATGAACGTAGTCACGGTGGCGTACATGGCGGTGCTGCGCGATGTGGGCGCGATCGTGGCTGGCACCGATGCCGCTGCCGCTGTACTCGTGCCAGTCGCCGACGTGCTGCGCGGCGAGTTCGACCTGGCGTTCGACCACTTGCAGATCGTGCGCGATGCAATCGAGCGAGTGCGTGTTGAGCTCGAAGTCACCGGGATCGCGACCGCGTTCGTCGGTCCAACCTTCACCCTCGCCGAACTGCGCGCTGTGTATGAGGCCGCGTGGGGGATCGAACTTGACGCCGCGAACTTTCGGCGCAGTGTGATCGCAGAAGACGGCTGGGTGATCCCGACTGGTCGACGCACGCAGTCGGGGTCGAGCGGCGGCCGCCCCGCTGAGCTCTATCGCGCCGGCAAGGCGTGGAAGAGCGGCGGACCGATTCATCGAATGAAGTCGACCGAGAGGAAAGAAGCGAAATGAAAGCAGCGGTTTACGACAAGTACGGAGGGCCGGAGGTCTTGCGCGTCGAGGAAGTTGAGCGGCCGGTCCCGAAGGACGACCAAGTGCTGGTGAAGGTGTTCGCGACCACCGTCAACCGATCGGATTGCGGTTGGCGTAGTGGCAAGCCGTTCTTCTCCCGATTCTTTACGGGAGTTCGGCGACCGAAGCACAAGATCATCGGCAGCGAGTTTGCGGGCGAGATCGCGGATGTCGGTGCATCCGTCACGAAGTTCGCGGTTGGCGATTGTGTGTTCGGTGTATGCGGGTTCGGCGCTCATGCCGAATACGTCTGTGTGCGCGAGAGTCGCATGGTCGCGCACATGCCGAAGCGCATGTCGATGCAAGAGGCGGCAGCGGTCTGCGACGGCGTGGCGATCGCAGGCGCGTGCCTCAAGCCCGCAAAGTTGAGCGAAGGTCGTCGCCTTCTCATTTACGGCGCGTCGGGTGCGATTGGAACTGCGGCTGTTCAGCTCGCCCGTCACGCGGGTGCGCACGTGACTGCCGTCTGCGACACCAAGCACGTCGATCTCGTCAAGTCGCTCGGCGCCGACGAAGTCATCGACTACACGAAGAGCGACTTCACCAAGACCGGCAAGCAGTACGACGTCGTCTTCGACGCGGTCGGTAAAAACTCGTTCCGTCGCTGTCGGCGGGCAATCGTTCGCGGTGGTACCTACATCGAGACCGATCTGGGTTTCATGTGGCATGTTCCGCCACTGGCGTTACTCACGCGCCTCACGCACAAACTCGGCGGCAGGCGAGTGACGCTGCCGATCCCGAAGTACGCAGCCGACGAGATCGCGGTTCTGAAAGCGCTGATCGAAGCCGGCAAGTACCGAGCGGTGATCGATCGCGCGTACCCGTTGGAGCAAATCGTTGAGGCAACCACCTATGTCGAGACCGGTCAGAAGACTGGGAACGTCGTTATCGCGGTCGCACCGGAAGGGAAGTAGTCATGAAAGCAATCGTGCGTAGCAAGTTCGGTTCACCCGACGTTCTGTCATTGGAAGAAATCGAGAACCCGCCGCTTTCCGACGACGGGTTGTTGGTTGGGGTGCGCGCAACGTCGGTCAATCCCGCCGAGTGGTATGCCGTTGCTGGCACACCAATGCTCGCTCGCCTCACGATGGGCATGTTCAAGCCGCGCGCAAAGACGGTCGGAGTCGATTTCGCCGGCACTGTGGAGGCCATCGGAAAGGATGTCACGCAGTTCCAAGTCGGCGACGAGGTGTTCGGTGGACGCGATGCCGCCTGGGCCGAACTTGTCGGCGTTCGCGAAGAGCGGGCCGTTGTCAAGCGACCGGTAAACGTCACCGTGCAGCAAGCTGCCTCTGTCGGGGTCGCCGGCTTGACCGCGTTGCAGGGGTTGCGCGACAAGGGACAGGTGC
>JAYVVU010000121.1:0-11517 GCA_043786755.1 Actinomycetota bacterium | reverse complement strand
TTGGCCACTCGCCTGGCGACTCGCGGTGGCACTCGCTGAACGCATAGCCGTGCGAACGGAATCGCTCGCCGACATATCCCGGGTCGGCGTCGTTTGCGTTAGCTATTAGGAGGGCACGCACGGCCGGTACGGTAGTCGCGGTGAAACCACTAGTGCTGATCGTCGGGCGCATGGCCACGGAGGCCAAGGGTGTCCGGGGCGAGCCGTTCGCAGCTGGGCGCCGCTACTTCGAGGCCATCGTTCGGGCCGGCGGAGTGCCGCTAATGTTGCCGCCGATCACGGCGATTGTCGACGACGTGCCCGCCGTGTTCGCCAAGGTCGACGGCGTGGTGCTGCATGGCGGCGGCGACGTCGATCCGCGTCGCTACGGTCAGCAGCCAAGTGCCGAGCAGTTGTACGGGATCGTGCCAGAACACGATGAAGTTGAACTCGCCGTGGTGAACGCGGCGATTGCTACCGACACGCCGATGCTCGCCATCTGTCGCGGTCTACAAGTGCTCAACGTCGCGCTGGGCGGGACGTTGCAGCAAGACATCGGCACCGAGTCGCACTGGCTGGCGCACCATCCGGTAACGCTCGATGCCGGCTCGCGGCTCGCCAAAGCAGTCGGGCAAGAACTGGTCGGGAAATGCCACTGTGTGCACCATCAGGCGCTCGACCGCGTCGCCGACGGGCTGACCGTCGTGGGCCGCACTGCCGATGGCATCGTGCACGCTTGCGAACTCGACAGCACGAACTGGGTCGTCGCTACGCAATGGCACCCGGAAGACACCGCCGCCACCGACCCCGAGCAGCAATCAATCTTCCAAGGCCTGATCGACAACTGCTAATCGGTTGGGCGCGATTTCATGCCAAATGTGGCCGCCAACGCGCCCACGGGCGCGGAAGCGGGCGGGATTGACACCAAAGCGCGCCCAACCTTGTTGCGGCAGGGCTTACGGGGTGATGTTGATTAGCCAGCCTGGGAACAGGCCGACGACGATCGTGAAACCCACCGACGCGGTGATCGCTACTGCTAGCAGTGCTGGAACACGAACCGGTTCGCGGGTGGCGTCGCTGGCTTCTTCGTCGGTGATCCACATGCTGACCATGATGCGTAGGTAAACGAAAGCGGCGATTACGGCCGTCACCATCGCGGCGATGGCTATCGCGTAGCTGTGCACGTCGACCGCAGCAGTGATGACGCCGAACTTGGCGATGAATCCGCTGGTGAGCGGAACGCCAGCTTGTGCCAGCAGCAACACCGTCATGGCGAGCGCGAGTACTGGCTTGTGCTTGGCGAGTCCGCGGAAGCCGGCGAGATCAGTGGCTGCGTCGCCGGTGCGGCCGACCGCGGTGACGACGCCGAACGTGCCGATGACAAGCACCGAGTAGATCAGCAGGTACATCAGCACCGACGACACACCATCGCCGCCCATTGGCGCACCTGGGTTATGTGCGGCAGCTTCGACGCCGACGAGAATGAAACCGGCATGGCTCACGCTCGAGAACGCGAGCATGCGCTTGACGTTGGTCTGCACAACGGCCATCACCGAACCGCCGACCAACGTGAGCAGCGCAATACCCCATACCGCGGGCCGATAGTCGTCGGTCCAGTTCGGTAGCGCTTCCAGCAACACGCGCAACATTGCGCCAAACGCTGCCGCCTTGCCAGCCGATGCCATGAACGCGGTAACTGGCGTCGGCGCTCCCTGGTACACATCCGGCGTCCAGAAGTGGAATGGGACCGCGGCGACCTTGAACGCGAGGCCGACGAGCAACAGTGCGATGCCCGCGAGCACCAACGCATCGTTCGTGCGGTCCGAGCCGACCGTCGGCTCGAGTGCGACGACTATTTTGTTGAAGTTGGTGCTGCCTGCGCCACCGTAAATCAGCGCGACGCCATAGAGGAAGAACGCCGACGAGAAGCCACCAAGCACGAAGTACTTGATGCCACTCTCCTGGCTCTCCGCGCGCTTGCGATGACTAGCGGCCATCACGTACAGAGCAATCGAGAGAATCTCCAACCCGAGGAACAGCACGATCAGGTCATTGGCGGCGGCCATGACGATGCCGCCGAGCGCTGCCAACAGGTAGAGCGCGTACAGCTCGGGGCCATCAATGCCCTCGCGTCGGAGGTAATCGTCGGTGACGAGCGCGCACAGGAAGATGGCGACGCAGATCGTGATCGCGATCCACACCGCTGGCTTGTCGAGCACGAGCGCGCCGCCGACCAGCGTCGACGAGCCCTCCTTATCGATTTGATGCCACAACAACACCGACAACACGCCAGCACCGATCGCACACTGGGCGGCGAAGATCGCGTACCAGCGCTTCGGCCACGGCGGCGTCAGCGCAGCAACGAGTAAGAGCACCAAGGCGCCGCCGAGCAAAACCAGCAATGGGCTGAGCGCGAACCAGTCGACCGATGGACCCTGCAACGTGTCAGCCAAGAGTGCGGACATCAGTCTTCTCCGACTTCGAACACCGGTTGATCGGGTGCTGGCTGTTGGTAATTGCTGTGCTGTTCGACATGTTCGATGAATGCTTTGACGGACGGCTCAATGCGATCGAGCATCGGCTTCGGGTACACGCCGGTGAAGACGATCAGTCCGATGATCGGCAACAAGAGCGACGCTTCCTTCCACTTCAACTCCGCAAAGTCCTTATTGGCATCATCGGGCTCGCCGTGGAACACGCGTTGGTACGCCCACAACAGATAGAGCGCGGCGAGAATCACGCCCGCAGCTGCGACCGTCACCCACCAGCGCGCCGTCGCGAACGAACCGATCAGCACCATGAACTCGCCCACAAAGCCGTTGAGACCAGGCACGCCAATGCTGGACAGCATCACGATCATGAACACGCCAGCAAAGATCGGCGCAGCCTTCTGCAAACCCTTGAGCTCGGCGATCTGGCGCGTATGGCGCCGCTCGTAAATCATGCCGACCAGGATGAACAGTGCGCCGGTTGACAGGCCGTGGTTGATGTTTTGCATCACGCCGCCGGTGACGGCAGTGGTCGTCAGTGCGAACGTGCCGAGCACGATGAAGCCAAGGTGCGCAACCGACGAGTAGGCGACGATGCGCTTCAGATCTTTCTGCATCGTCGCTGCAATCGCACCCCAGATGATGCCGATCGTCGCCAGCGTGAAGAACAACGGCCGCGACCACACGGCCGCCTCGGGAAAGAGGTAGATGCCGAAGCGCAGCAGACCATACGTGCCCATCTTCAGCAGCACGGCGGCGAGGATGACTGAACCACCCGTCGGTGCTTGCGTGTGCGCATCGGGAAGCCACGTATGCAGTGGGAACAGCGGCACCTTCACTGCAAACGCGATTGCGAAGGCGAAGAACAGCCAACGTCCGGTACTCGCGGCGAAGTCGGCGTTCTCCGCGATCTTGATCAGGTCGAACGTCACGCGGCCGTCGTCGGCTTTCGCCAGGATTGCGGTGGCGATAATGCCGACCAGCATGAACGCCGAGCCCACCATCGTGAAGAGGAAGAACTTCGTCGCTGCGTATACGCGCTTCTCGTAACCCCAACCTCCGATGAGGAAGTACATCGGAACCAAGACGATCTCGAAAAAGACGAAGAACAAGAACAGGTCGAGGCTGACGAAGCTGCCCATCACGCCGGCTTCGAGCAGCAGCATCCACGACAGATACCGCTTCTGGTCGGACATCGATTTCGAGTGCGAGTCGATACCGGCGATGACGAGTGGAAAGAGGATGCCAGTGAGGACGACGAGGAACAGCGAGATTCCGTCGATGCCGAGGTGCCACGAGATTCCCCATGGCCGAATCCACGCGTGCTGCGACGTGAACTGGAACCCGGCGGTGCCCTTCTTGAACGCGAACAAGACCCACAGCGAGAAAGCGCCGGTGAGCACGCTGGAACCGAGCGCCGTGATCTTCACTAGGTCGGGGTGTCGCTTCGATGCCAGCGCGACCAGCGCGGCACCGATCGCGGGTGTCAGCACCAGCAGCGTGAGGATTGGGAAGTCGATCACAGGATTGCCCGCCCGACGACGAACCACAGCAGCAGCAACACAACGCCGCCACCGATCGCAGCTGCGTAGTTGCGCACGTTGCCGCTCTGCACTTTGCGGAACTGACGCGCGGCACCGCCGACGAGCGAGCCGGAACCATTGACCGCACCGTCGATGATGTTGGCGTCGGCCCATGCAATCCCGTCGAACGCCTTGCGACCGGGCTTACCCATTGCCCAACTCACGGCGCGGTCGTAACCCCAACCATCGGCGAGGATCTGCGGTTCGATCGGCTTCGCCTTGTGTTTGGCGTAGATCAAGAAGGCAGCGGTGATGCCCGCGACGGCGGTTGCAATTGCGACGAGCGCGAGGATGCCGCTGAGGTCGTGCGCGTCGGCGGACAGCTCGTGCTCGTGCGCATGAACGATCGGCTCGAGCCAACCTTCCAACCGATGCGTGAGATTCGTGGGGATCCACGACCACGATGGCAATTGGATGAGGCCGCCAACAATCGACAGCCCTGCGAGCACCACTAGCGGCAGCACCATCGTGGGCGGGCTCTCGTGCGGAGTGAAGTCGCCATGCGCGTTGTGCTCTTCGTGCGCGTCGTGCCAACGCGCTTTGCCGAAGAACACCATGATCACCTGACGGGTCATGTAGTACGCGGTGAGCAGGGCCGTGACAAGACCGACCGCGTAGAGGATCGGGCTCTTGTCGTAGGCGAAGAGCAGAATCTCGTCCTTACTCCAGAAGCCGGCAAACGGCGGCACACCGGCGATAGCCAGCCAGCCGACGATGAATGTCATCGCGGTGATCGGCATCAGCTTGCGTAGCGCGCCCATGAAGCGCATGTCTTGCTGATGGTGCATTCCGTGGATGACTGAACCAGCACCCAAGAACAGCAGCGCCTTGAAGAACGCGTGCGTGACCATATGGAAGATGGCCGCAACGTACGCGCCAGAACCGACAGCGAGGAACATGTAGCCGAGTTGGCTGATCGTCGAGTACGCCAACACCTTCTTGATGTCGTTTTGCGCAACGGCGATCGTTGCCGCGAACAAGGCGGTCGCCGCGCCAACAATCGCGATCACGGTCGGTGCGTACGAATCGGCGACACCGAGGATCGGGTTAATGCGCACCATTAGGTACACGCCAGCGGTGACCATCGTTGCCGCGTGAATCAAGGCCGACACCGGTGTCGGGCCCTCCATCGCATCGGGGAGCCACAGATACAACGGCAACTGCGCGCTCTTGCCGCAGGCGCCAACAAAACAGAACAACGCAATCGCCGTCGATGTCGTCGACGACATTCCTGCCGCGCCACCATTCACCACCGAGTAGTCGAGCGATCCAACCGCCCAGAAGGCGATGAACATCGCCATCATGAAACCCCAGTCGCCAACGCGGTTGGTGATGAAGGCCTTCTTGCCAGCGGTCGCCGCACTCTCCTTCTCGTGCCAGAACGCGATCAGGAAGTAGCTGCAAGTACCGACGCCTTCCCACCCGAGAAAGGTGACCAGCATGTTCGAGCCAAGGACCAGCATCAGCATGCTGAACGCAAACAGGTTCAGGTAAAGGAAGAACTTGCTGAACCGCGGGTCGCCGTGCATGTAGCCGACGGCGTACAGATGAATCAACGTCCCGATGCCGGTAACGAACAGGCACATGGTGAGGCTGAGCGGATCGGCCAAGAACGCAAGGTCGACGTGCAGCCCACCCGACGGAATCCACGAGAACAGTCGCTGCACATGCCCACTGCGCTCTTCGGCCGTCAGCGACATCAGGTCGAAGTAGACGCCGACCGTGACAGCGAACGAAAGTGCAACCATCGCTGTCGCGAAGTAACCCGATCGTGGGTCGCCAAGTTTGCGGCCGAACAACAGCACTACAAGAAAGCCAGTGAGCGGCAACGCAGGAATGAGCCAAACGAGATCGAGCATCGGGGTCAGCCCTTCAACTCGGCAAGGTCGTCGGTGGTCGCGCCGGGCCGACGGCGCAGGATTGCAACGATGATGCCGAGGCCAACAACGACCTCAGCGGCAGCAACCACCATCACGAAGAACACCGTGCTCTGTCCGCCGATGTCGCCGAACCGACGGGCCAGCGCAACGAAGGTCAGGTTCACGGCGTTCAGCATTAGTTCGATGCACATGAACAGAATCAGCGGGTTGCGTCGCACCATCACGCCAATAACGCCAATTGCAAACAGCACTGCAGCCAACAGCAAGTACCAGGTCGTCGTCACCTCAACGGTCGCGGCGGTCATACCGTCTCACCCTTGCGCGGCTTGCGTGCCAACACCACTGTGGCGACCACTGCGATGACAAGCAGCACCGACGTCAGTTCGAACGCCAACACGTGATCACTGAACACGTCGCGCGCGATCGCTCGAATGTTGCTGTCGTGTGATCCGTCGAGAGCTGCCTGCACTGCATCGCTTGGCGTCACCTTCGGCGGATTGGCATCGCGCGACACGATGATCGCTACCGATATCAGCGACAGCAATCCGGCACCGACTGCCACCGCCGCGGGTCGCTGAATCTTGAACGGCTCGATCTGCAGATCTTCCACCTTGTCGACGCCGAGCAGCATGATCACGAACAGGAACAAGACGACGATGGCGCCGGCATAGACAATGACCTGCACAGCGGCGAGGAAGTTCGCTTCCTGCGCGACGAAGAGAACCGACACCCCGAACAGGGTGAGCACAAGGCTGAGCGCAGCATGCACCGGGTGGCTGCGCAAGACAACGCCAACTGCGCCGCCCAACACCATCGCGGCGGCGACAACGAAAACGAACAGTTCCATCAGTCGGCCGGTCTTTCGGCAGCACGCACGCCGTAGCCGAGCTCGCCACTCCAGCCGACCTCGCCAACGAACGACGCGTCGCCGGACGACGACGTGGCGCGCATCCAGCCGCTGGTCAGTAGGTCTTCGCCCTCGCGCCAGTCTTCCCACGGCAAGTGTTGCGGCTTGCCCTTGTCGTCGACGACAAGTTCCGCTTTCGTGTACACGGCGTCGCGACGATTCGTGAAGCTGAACTCGAACAGCTTGCTCTCGGTGATCGCTTCTGTTGGGCAGGCCTCGACGCACAGATCGCAGTGAATGCAGCGCAAGTAGTTGATCTCGTACACGAACCCGAAGCGCTCGCCCGGCGAAGTTGGATTTGCCGGGTCGTTGTCGGCGCCACGCACATGAATGCACTTGGCTGGGCACACGCCCGCGCAGAGCTCGCAGCCGATGCACTTCTCCATGCCGTCCTCGTAGCGGTTCAGCACATGACGACCGTGCAACCGCTCCGGCTTGGCGATCTTCTCGTCGCGGCCGGCGGTCTTCTTGCGCTTCTTGAAGACGCGACCGCCCGAGTACGAAGTGGTGACTTTGTCGCCGCCCAGAAAGCGGTGCTGGCGCAGTGTCACCAGGAATCCGTCGAGGTAACCCATCTAGAACATCGCCCCCTCACGCTCGCGGTTCCGTGCGCTGACCTTGCCGGCGCGCTGCAACAACGTGGAACCGGTCCCGATCACAGCGATGCCGCCGGCGAGGATGTACCAACGATTCCAACCCGCGTCCTTACCGATGCGGAACGCGGCGAGCAGCATGAACCAGCCGAGCGCCAACGGGATCATCAGCCGCCAGCCGAGATTCATCAGTTGGTCGTAACGCAGGCGCGGCAACGTGGCGCGGAACCAGACGTAGATGTAGAGGAACACGAGCACTTTCAGCAGCAACCACACGGTGCCACTGACAGGGCCGAGGAACGACAGGATGTTTTCGAAACGGCCAATCGGGAGTGGTTGCGGGCCACCAAAGAAGAGCGTGACGATGACGCCGCTCATCGTGATCGTGTTCATGAACTCGGCGAGGAAGAACAAGGCGAACCGAATGCTGGAGTACTCGGTGTTGAAACCACCGACGAGTTCCTGTTCCGCTTCCACAAGGTCGAATGGCGGACGATTCAGTTCTGCCGTCGCGGCGATGAGGAAGATAATGAAAGGAAGCACGCCAGTAGCCACAAGGTGCCAGCGTGTGAAGCTCGTCTGCGCGGCGACGATGCCGCTAGTGCTGAGTGTTCCTGCAATCAACACGACGGTCGCCAGGCTGAGGCCAAGCGCCGCTTCGTAGCTGACCATCTGTGCGGAGGCACGCACCGACCCGAGCAGCGGATACTTCGAACCAGAACTCCAACCAGCAAGCATGACGCCGTAAACGGCGACGCTGCTGAGCGCCAACAACAGCAACACACCAACCGGCGGATCGGCGAGCTGCAACTTGGTCGCGCGGCCGAGGATTTGAACGGTGCCGTCTTTGCCGTTCGAGAAATCGCCGCCGAGTGGGATCACCGACCAGACGAGGAATGCCGGAACGAACGCGAGATACGGCGCCAGTTTGAAGACGAAGCGATCGCTCTTGTCGGGGACGAGATCTTCCTTGAAGAACAGCTTCACGCCGTCGGCGAGCGTCTGCAGCAAACCCTTCGGCCCAGCTTTGTCGGGGCCAACGCGATTCTGCATGAACGCAATCACCTTGCGCTCGAACCACACCATCAGCATCGTGCCGACGAGGCCGACTAGGAAGATCACCAGGACCTTGATGATGACTATGAGGACCGCACGAAAAGAGAGGTCGTCGAGAAGAACGTCGAGCGCGAGCACTACAGGTTCTCGATTCGAACGTCATTGATCGCAGAGAAGCAATCGATCAGTTCACCAACATTGGGACCCGGGTTGTTCCACGGCATCCAGGCCGTGCCGCGCAGCACCGACGGATCGGCTACGACCGGCAAGACGACCGTCGCGCGAGCGCTACGCACCTTCACTTCCACGCCGTCGCTAGTACCGACGCGTGCAAGATCAAGCGGATGCAAGTGGACAGCCGACCCACGGGGCAGGTGGGAGATGGAGGGTGAGGTGGCGGTGCCAACTGCCTGGTCGTACAGCGTGCGGCCGACAACAAGGCGCAGGTCGTACGAGTTGCGTTCCGGTGCAGTGCCTTCGAGAAGATTGACCGGCCAGATCGCAGTCGGGGTACCGGACAACACGCCGTCGACGCTGACGGCCAACGCTTCGGGAGTGACCTGGTCGAAACCACCCACGTTGATCGCGATGTCGAGCGTGATCTCGCCGACGTTTGCATAACCGAGATCGCCGCCAAGCGCCGTCGCCAACCCAGAGGCGATCATCCAGTCGGGGCGAGTGTTTCCCGCCGGCGACACTTGTCGCGCGACTTTACTGACGCGGCCCTCGAGGTTGGTGGTCGTGCCGTCCTTCTCGCCAAACGCGCATGCCGGCAACACAACGTCGGCGCGCGCTGACGAACCGGTGAGGAAGGTGTCGACAGCAATTGTGCGTCGCGCGCCGGCGAGCCCGCGGCGAGCCAAGTCGGTATCGGGGAAGTCGGCAAGCGGATCGGCACCGACGAGCACCAGGCAATCGATCTTGCCATCTGCTGCAGCTTGCAAAACCCCGCGAGTGTCGAGGCCGCCAGCACCGGTGTTCAAACCAACCTGCAGCGCACCAACGGTGTTCCCGCGACGAAACGCGGGAAGAACCTTCGCGCCGGGCACAGCTTCCAAGATTCGGTGCAGTGCTTGCACGCTCGCAGTCGTTGTCTCCGCCAGGTTGGCGCGACCGAAGACGACGACAACCTTGCCCTTAGCCAACTGCGTCGCAACACCGGCGTCGGCGAGTGTTTCGTTTACGACGACGACCTGCGAGCCGGGCTCGTAACTGACCGAGCGCCACGCATTGCGCGTCAGCCCCGACTGCTTGGAGGTGAACTCAAGAATGCGGCTGCGCTTCTTCTCCGCCGCGTCGCGCAGGCGCAGGTACAACACGGGGAGTTCTTCCTTGAGATCCGGCCCCAACAGCACGATCGTCGTTGCGTTCGCAGCTTCGTCGATCGTCGCCCGGTCGAGTCGCAACAGATCGGCCGGCAGCCCGTCACCCATCTGCGCGTAGACATTCGGCGTGCCGATGACCTCGCGCGCAAGGCGTGACCATGCATACGCATCTTCGTTAGTGCCACGTGCACCGCCGATGACGGCGATACCCGACGGCCCGCCTGCCGCCTTGGCCTCCTCGATCAACGCGGCCGCAGCGGCCAACGCTTCGTTCCACGAGACTTCGCGCAACTCGTCGTGTTCGCGCAGCAGTGGTTGCAGCACCCGGTCGTCGCTCTTCACTGACTCGAAGTTGAAGCGACCGCGATCGCACAACCAACCATGGTTCACCGGTTCGCTATCGACGCCCATGTAGCGCAACACTTCGTCGCGGCTGCTGTCGATCACGATGCGGCAACCGACCGAACAGGAGGTGCAGGTGCTCTCTTGTTGGGCGAGGTCCCACGGCCGCGCCTTGAATCGGTACGGCGAGGCGGTCAGCGCGCCGACCGGGCAGATCTGCACCGTGTTGCCGCTGAAGTAACTGCTGAACGGTTCGTCGGGGAACGTCGTGATCTGCGTGTCGTTGCCGCGCTGCGAGAACGAGATCAGCGCATCGCCTGCGACTTCGTCGGCGAAACGTGTGCAGCGATCGCACAAGATGCAACGCTCGCGATCGAGGAAGACAAGGTCGCTGATCGGAATCGGCTTTTCGAAGTGGCGCTTCTCTTCGACGTAACGGCTTTCGCCAGGGCCGTGACTGAACGCCTGGTCTTGCAACGGGCACTCGCCACCCTTGTCGCAGACGGGGCAGTCGAGCGGATGGTTGGTGAGCAGCAGCTCCAAGATCCCCTGCTGCACGTTCTTGGTCATTTCGCTTTCGGTGTCGATCACCATGTTGGGCGCTACAGCGACCATGCATGTCGGTGTCAGCTGTGGTCCGCGACCGGTGTCGACTTCGCAGATGCACATGCGGCACATGCCCACCGAGTTCATTCGCTCGTGGTAACAAAAGCGCGGGATGTACACGCCGTGGCGCTCGGCGGCGGCGATGACGAGCTCGCCTTTCTTCGCTTCGATCGCACGCCCGTTGAGCGTGACTGGCACAACATTGGGATCGACAGGCGCCGCTGGAGTCTCCGGAACTGCTGGTTCAGTGGTGGTCATCGGTGGCCCCTGCTGAAACCGGAATCAGCTTGCGCTTGATCAGCTTCGCTTCGAATTCGCTGCGGAACAGCGTGACCGCGGAATGCACCGATGTATACGCGGAGGGACCGACGAAACAGATCGTGGTCATCTTGAACGGGAACGGCGCGGCCTCCAAGCCGAGACGCTCGCTCGCTGCGTGTGGGAACGGACCGGGGCAGATCGTCTGGCCGATTTCGAACAGCTGCTGCAGATCGCTCTCCGTGCCGTGGCCGTCGGCCAAGCGTTCCATGATTCGTTCCAACCACGTGCCACCCTCGCGACAGGGCACGCACTTACCGCACGACTCGTGTGCGTAGAAGCGAGTGAGCGTCAGCGCTGCGGCAGGTATGTCGGTTGTTTCATCCATCACCATCACTGCGCCAGAACCGAGCATGCTGCCCGCAGCACCGACCAACTTCGACTCAAACGGAAGGTCGAGTTGATCGGGCAAGAACCACGGTGCCGAACCGCCACCGGG
>JAYVVU010000120.1:0-2142 GCA_043786755.1 Actinomycetota bacterium | reverse complement strand
GGCGGACGTCGACCATTGACGGGCTGCTGCCGCCTCCCCGAGGCCGGCTCTCGAAGGCGCCTTGCAACAGGCGGTCCAAGTCGTTGCCAAGTCGGTCGTTGTTGTCGTTGCTCATTAGATGACCTCACTGCGTAGGCGGGCCAGAGCCCGGTGAAGGGTGGATTTGACGGTGCCCAGCGGCATGCCCAGCGTCTCGGCTATCTCAGCGTCGCTGAGCTGCAGTTCGTAGCGCAACGTGATGGCGTTGCGCTGGCGCGTGGGCAACCGACGCACGGCGTCGAGCACGTGGTTGTAACCCAGCTCGCCGGGCTCGGCTGCTACCAGAGGCTGGCGGCGCACCAAACGACGCCGACGCAACACTTTGCGACAGCCGTTCAGCACACTCACGCGCACGTACGCGACGGGCTCATTCACCAGCCGGTACTTCAGGTACAGCGCGGCAAACGCGTCCTGTACCACTTCCTCGGCTTGCTCGGGAGAATCGACCAGTGCCGTCGCCATGCGCACCATCGCGCGGAACTCACGGTGGTACACGACCTCGAACGGGTCGCGGAACCCAACCTCGCCGACTTCGCTCATCATCGGAACCGTTGCGTCGCTCATGCACTTCTAGAGAGTCGTAAGCGACGCATCCGGTTCCATCGGAACTTCGGCGCTGAAGCGCCCGCCTGGCACATCTCAACGCCGAAGTTCCGAGCGGGCCGACAGCTTCGGCGTTGAGGCGCGCGCCTGGCACATCTCAACGCCGAAGTTCCAGGTTCGAGGAGGTGGCACCTCTTAGATCGTCGGCGGGACTGTGCGGGCGGCGGCGAAACGCTCGGCCACGTTTGGCCAGTTGACGATGTTCCAGAACGCCTTCACCCAGTCAGCCTTTACGTTCTTGTATTGCAGGTAATAGGCGTGCTCCCACGAATCAATCACCAGTAGCGGCACCGTGCCGGCGCCGACGTTGCCCTGGTGGTCGTAGATCTGCTCGACGATCAGGCGGCCGGCGACGGGCTCCCATGCAAGCGCACCCCAACCAATGCCCTGCACGCTGTTGGTGGCGGCCGAGAGCTGTGCCTGCAGTGACTCGAAGTCGCCGAAGACTTCGTCGATCGCAGCGGCCAACTCGCCCTCTGGCTTGCCGCCACCGGTGGGGCTCATGTTGGTCCAGAAAATGCTGTGCAGCACGTGGCCGCTGAGGTGAAAGGCGAAGCTACGCGACAGTGCGTTGATGTTGGCGAAGTCGCCAGCCGCACGTGCGGCGGCCAGCGCCTCCAGCGTGTCGTTGGCGCCTTTCACGTACGCAGCGTGGTGCTTGCCGTGGTGCAGCTCGACGATCTCGCCGCTGTAGTGCGGCTCTAGCGCGCCGGGGGAGTAGGGCAGCTCGGGGAGTGTGTAGATAGGCATGTGTGGTTCCTTCCCTGTGGTGATGCGATTCAAACCTTCGCGCAATCTGGCGCCCGGCGCACCGCACAGCGCCGATGTCGTGGCAACCTGACCCGATGAGTTTGGATTCACAGCACTATGACCTGATCATCATCGGCGCCGGGTCCGGCAACTCCGTGATCGGGCCGGAGATGGACGGCTGGCGAATCGCAATGATCGAGCGCGGCCTGTTCGGCGGCACTTGTCTGAATCGTGGCTGTATTCCGTCCAAAATGCTGATCTACCCCGCAGACCTTGCCGAGCACGCCAAGGACGGCTCGCGTTACGGCATCCAGACCGAGTTCCTGGGTGCCGATTGGCCGGCAATCGTGCAGCGTGTCTTCGGGCGCATCGACCCCATCGCCGAGGGCGGGCGTCAGTACCGCCACAGCCTGAACAATGTCGACGTCTACGAACACTCGGCGCACTTCGTCGGCGAGCGCGAGCTGGAAGTACACGGCCGCCGCATCACCGGCGACCGCATCGTGATTGCCGCTGGCGCCCGGTCGTTCATTCCCGATGTACCTGGCATCGACGATGTGCCGTTCCACACCAGCGACAGCATCCTGCGCATTGCACAGCAGCCCAAGCACCTCGTCGTCCTGGGCGGCGGTTTCATCGCCACCGAGCTGGGCCACGTCTTCCAGGCGCTGGGCTCGAAGGTGACCATCATCAACCGCGGCCACTGGTTGCTGCAGGCCGAAGATCACGATGTCTCGCAGCGCTTCACCG
>JAYVVU010000119.1:0-5075 GCA_043786755.1 Actinomycetota bacterium | reverse complement strand
GAGGTCGTCAGTCTGCCGGTGCACCAACACCTCACCGAATCCGAATGTGACCAGATCGTCGCAGCCGTCCACGCAGCGGTGCGGGCGTGACCAGCGAGCGCATCGCAGTCGTCGTCGGCACGCGACCGGAGATCATCAAGCTCGCACCGGTCATCCACCGGCTTGGTGAACGGGCGCTCGTCGTGCACACCGGCCAACACTTCGACGACAACATGAGCAAGCTGTTTCTCGAAGAGCTCAAGCTCGCTCCCCCACAGCTGCACCTCAAGATCGGCGGCGAGACGCGCGGCGCACAGATTGGCCTCGCCACGCTGGCTATCGAGGCACTGCTGCTCGATGTCAGCCCAGCAGCGGTGGTTGTTCAAGGCGACACCAACTCTGGAGTCGCCGGAGCGCTCGCCGCCAACAGTGCCCGCACCCCGCTCGTCCACGTCGAGGCGGGAATGCGTTCCTACGACCGCGCCATGCCCGAAGAACACAATCGGGTCTTGATCGACGTCCTCGCCGACATGTGTCTAGTACCGCACAGTTCCAACGCTGATGCACTGCGCGCCGAAGGCATCCCTGATGAGCGGATCCGTCTGACTGGCA
Organism: Actinomycetota bacterium; assembly: GCA_043786755.1. GTDB lineage: Bacteria > Actinomycetota > Acidimicrobiia > Acidimicrobiales > Ilumatobacteraceae > UBA668. The sequence goes on along the minus strand of JAYVVU010000119.1, from coordinate 4,484 downwards.
GCACACTGCGCGATGCGCTCAACATCATCATGCCAACGCCAGCTCAACGGGCCGCGCAGTTGGCTGCACGCGGTCTCGAACCCAACGGCTACATCCTGGCGACGATCCATCGCGCCGAGAACGCCGATAACGCCCACAACTTGGGAGCGATCCTGCGCGAGCTTGCCTCCTGCTCACTTCCGGTGGTGCTACCGCTCCATCCGCGCACGCGCAGTCGTGCAGTCGAGTTTGGATTGTACGACGAGCTCGCGGCGCTGAAGGTCTGCGAACCGATCGGCTATCGCGAGTTCATCAGCCTTGCACGCGAAGCCGCGCTGCTGGTCAGCGACTCCGGTGGAGTGCAAGAGGAAGCTTGCATCGTGAAGCGACCAGTCGTAATCGTGCGGAACTCAACAGAACGGCCTGAGATTCTCGGAACGTTCGCTTGTCTAGTCGCGCCCGGACCTGCCATCGGCGAACAGGTACGCGACCTGCTCAGCCGACTCCCCGCAGTACACGCCAAACTCGCGGCGCTTCCCTACCCGTACGGCGACCACGCCACAGAGCACGTTGTCAACGCCATCGACGAGGTGACAGCGGGCCGCTGAACAAGTCTCACGACTCGTTCAGCGGCCGCAATCCGTCTAGCCCTGATCGTTGCTGTCGCTGTCGGCAATGGTGTCGACAACTTGGAAGTTCCTGTCCAGCTGAACGTCGACCTGTGATCCGTCGTCAAGGGTGACCTCAACCTCGTAGTAGCTCTCCTCATCTCCAACTTCAGTACCGGTCACGCGTCCTTCGCCGGTGGAGGCGAGTGCGGCATCGCTCGCTCGCTGTAGATCCGTACCGACGATGGGAGCGTCGGTGTCGTCTCCGGTCGTAGCCGATACCGCTGCAGCTCCAGCTGCACCTAGTCCGGCAACGGCGACAGCCACTGCCGTGATAATTCGTGCTTTGCGGTTCATCAAACGTCTCCTTTTGGTGGGGGTCGATGAACCATACGAAACGCGACCTGACGCCAGCCTGAACTCCTTGATTTAGGTACGCAGCGACGCCGCTTCGATTTGCTCGGCGAAGACATGCGCTGGCCGAATCTGGCGACGCTCCTCAACCGGGTCGGCCACGCCGTCGATCAAGTCGAGGAAGTGGGCGAGTTGCAACGCCAACGGCTCGCCGTAGTGGCGCACGAACGGCAACTCGACCTCAGTCGACGATCGGTAGCCGACGCCGCCTGCCGAGTGCAACATCTCCTGGCTGACGTTGCGGTACACCGTCACGTCTTGGCGTAGGAGGTCGACCTCAACCAGCTTTGTTGCTGTGTGAATCGTGAGTGAGCGCACCTTGCGCTGACCCATGCGATTCGCCGACAGCGTCGCAATGCCCTGTGGTTCGCCAGTGGACGGAAACGCAACCGTGCAGTCGGCAATCTCGTTCCACTTGGAACTTGGCGGTTGCACGCAAGCAGAGCCGACGAGTACGCCTTCAATTCCACCAAACAGGCGCTGAGCCACATCGAGGTCGTGCAGCATCAGGTCGTTGACGACGCTTGAGCTGATTCGCGTAGCGGCCGGCGAGTGACGAATCGCAAGCATGTGCGTTGCTGGCCCGTCGAGGACCTGCAGCGCAGTTCGAAGCGCGGCGTTGAAGCGCTCGACGAATCCGCACATCACGGGAATCTCGTTGCGTGCCGCGATGGCGAGCAACTGGTCGAGCTCGGCGAGCGTCGGAGCAAATGGCTTCTCGACCAGCAGCGGGAGGCCAGCCTCCAGCAACGGCAACACGCACTCCATGCGCGCTGCAGTGCTGCCGGCGATGATCACGCCGTCACAATCCAGTGCGTCGCCGAGACTGGTCGAGGGGACGCTGTCGTACGTTCCTGCAACTCGCTTAGCGGCTTCGGCATCGACATCGATAACCACTGCCAACTCCGCGAGGGGTGACTCGGCGATGATGCGCGCGTGACTCGAGCCCATCTGCCCAGCACCGACGAGGGCTAAGCGACGGCGGTTCATGCCGCACTCTCCGCCAGCGCCACCCGCTGCCGTTCGGGTTGCCGTTCAGTTTGTGGTTCGCTGACCAGCAGACCGGGCTGCATATCGCCTTGCGGTTGCGGTGCCGCCTTGCGCTGAAAGGCTACAAAGAAGCGCACGACGAGGTGCTCGATCGTGCCGAGCAAGATCATGAGGTCGAGCGTTACCGACCAGTTCTCGACATAGAAGAGGTCGAGTCGGCGGTAGGTCTCGAACGATGGGTTGTCGCGCGCCTCGGTCTGCCACAGGCCGGTGATGCCAGGGCGGACTTGCTCGCGCGCGCGTAGCTCGGGTGCAAACGTTGCAACTTCCGAGGGCAGCGCAGGACGTGGGCCAACGAGGCTCATCTCGCCGCGGAACACGTTGACGAGCTGGGGCAATTCGTCGAGGCTCGTTTCGCGCAGCAGGCGACCGACGCGCGTGACCCGCGGGTCGCGCTCCATCTTGAACAACGGACCGCTGCGCTCGTTGTTCGCCTTCAACGCAGCAAGACGATCCTCGGCATCGACCGACATCGTGCGGAACTTCAACACGTCGAACGGCACGCCGCCGCGCCCGATGCGCTGTTGGTGAAACACGATCGGTCCCTTGTCGCCCAATCGAACTGCGAGTGCGATGAGACCGAGCACCGGCGCGGCGACGACAAGCATCACAGCCGAGGCGACAACATCGAAGCCGCGCTTGAGTCCGAGTTGAATGCGCGAGAGCGGCGGAGCCTCAACGTAGAGAAGTGGTTCGTGCGACAGCGACAAGCGACGGAGCCGACGAGCATCGATACCCGACACACCGGTCGCGAGATGAACATGAAGATCGAGTCGCTGCAGGTTCCGAATGAGGTCGTGGAGGCGCGTCGGGCCGAGTGCCGTCGGCGACACAACGACTCCCGATACGCGATGCGTCACTACTAACTCTTCCGCCTGATCAGCCTCACCGAGCCAGAGTGCTCCCATGTTGTGTCGCACCGCTTCGCCGCGATTGCCGATGATTCCGACGACCGCCATGCCAAGATCGGCGTGGGTGGCAAAGAGTTCGATCAAACGTGCAGCTTCCTCGTCGGCGCCAATCACGATCACCTGGCGCTGATGCAGGCCGTGGGCGCGCTTGGTTGCCACCCACGAACGAAACACCGAGCGCAGCACGACAAAGAACACCCACGCGAGCAGCGCACCACCGATGATGTAGCGGATTCGGAAGCCGATCTTGCTGACCCGATCGAAGATGATCATGCCGGCGATGGCGATACCGGTCGCACGTGTGCTGCGGGTCAGTTCGACAATTCGGACGGCGCTCACGCGCGCGAGAAAAAGGCCCTGCGAGCGCACTGCAAGAAGTCCGATGCTGACCGCCGCCGCCACGACGGCCACGGAACGTGCCCAACCGTGGGTGGCCGGAAAGTTCGCAAAGTCAAGAATCAACGAGTAGCCGAGCGCGAACGCGACGGCATCGCCAGTAATCAACATCACTTTCAGCTTGTTGCTCTTTAAGTGATTGCCCAATGTCATCTCCCACCGCGAGACAGTTGATCTGCCAGAGCGAACGTAACTCACGATCATCTCTCCCTGTCGGCTGGGCAAACAGAATTGACGAACTCTTGACTCAACCGAACCGCGGGTTAACAATCAATCGGGGCGGCTCACTCCGCGAGATCGAACAAGCCTTCCGGCGGATTTATCACGATTTGTTTGTCGCTGGCGGCGGTGATGAAGACCGTCGGAACCAGCGAACCGTCTTCCAATTCCAGCAGGTCGTGAGCAGGGTTGGCCACCACGGCCACGCAGCGTCCAAACGAATGCCCGTCCTCGCCAACGACCTCGACGCCAATCAATTGGTGCACATACAGGCCTTCTGGATCGTCGTCCAGTGGCTCCGCGAACAGGGCGGTGCTCACCAGCAACTCGGCGGCGTTGCGGTCGGTGCAGCCTTCGAACTGGACAAGCCAGCGTGAACCTGCGGGACGTGCGCTCACGACCGTTAGCCACCTCTCGCCAGCACGCAATCGGGCACCGACGGCCAAGCGTTCATCTCGATCGGTGAGCAGGTCGACATAGAGTTGGCCACGAACTCCGTGCGCGCGACCGATGCGGCCTACCTCAAGCAACCGTTCGGGCACCGCTTAGCCGGCCCAGTTAGTCGACACGTCGTTAGTCAGCGAAGTCAACGTCGACTTCGACGTCGTCGCGGGTGGCAGCAGCGCGCACCAACGTGCGAATGCTCTGCGCGGTACGACCACGGCGACCGATCACACGGCCAAGATCGCCGGGACCAACGCGGACTTCCAGTCGAATGCGGCCACGACTTTCCTTAGCGTCGACCTTGACGGCCTCGGGGTCGTCGACGATCGAACGCACAACATGCGTCAGCACCGCTGTAGCAGTCGGAGCGGGAATCTGGTTCGGATCGAGATCGGTGTCGGTCATGGCGCTGTCAGTCAAAGGATTACTTGGCTGCGCGAGCGGTGCCGAACTCGGCCCAGGC
>JAYVVU010000118.1:0-2158 GCA_043786755.1 Actinomycetota bacterium | reverse complement strand
TCGGACTTCTTCGAGAATGTGGATCTCCTTGAGGGCGTGCAGGTCACCAGCCCGTTCGACTCACCGCAAGGGGAGTTCAGCGAGGATGGCACACTTGGTGTCGCGCGCCTGAAGGTCACCGAACGCACGCAACAAGAGTTCAAAGACCTCGCCGACGAGATTCAAGGCTTGGGAGATGAAGTGCCGTCGACGCTTGCCGACGGCAGCAAGCTGCAGGTCGAGTACGGCGGCCAGATCTTCGCCATCTTCGAATTTCCGGCGTCAGAGGCTTACGGCATCATCGCGGCGATCATCATCCTGGTGCTCGCGTTCGGTTCGATCATCGCGATGGGTTTGCCGATCGGAACGGCGCTCATCGGACTTTTCACGGGTGCGTCGATTGTCGGGTTGCTCAGCCACGTGCAAGAGATGCCTGACTTCACCAGCCAGATGGTGGCGATGATCGGTCTCGGCGTGGGGATCGACTACGCGCTGTTTATTGTGACGCGATATCGCGCCGCGCTACACGACGGGCTGTCCGTTGAGGAGTCCATCGTGGAAGCGGTCGACACGAGCGGCCGCTCGGTTGTGTTCGCTGGCATCACTGTGATGATCTCGCTGCTCGGGCTGTATCTCATGGGTCTTCCGTTCATCAGAGGCCTGGCGACGGGGGCGACGGTCGGGGTCTTCCTCATGATGGTCGCGTCAATCACGCTGTTGCCGGCGTTGTTGGCAATGACGGGCATGCGCATCGACCACACGTCGCGTGCCGCGCTGGTTGCCCTCTCGATCTTCGTCGGCTGCTTGCTGGGTGCCGTCATCACCGAAAACGCCAGCGTGCTCTTGGTCGGTCTCGGGCTCCCCCTATTGATCATGGTCCTGAGTTTCTTTATCAAGTCGTGGCGCCAACCGATTCCGCACCGCAAGGAGAAGCCGCGCGAGCAGAGTCTGTGGTTCCGTTGGAGCCGCATTGTGCAGCGTCGCCCGTGGCCAATCCTGGTAGGCGCTGTTGGCGTGTTGGTGTTCCTGATGATCCCGCTGTTTTCGATTCGTCTCGGTTTCGGCGACATGGGAAACATGGCCGAGGACACAACCGTCCGTAAGGCGTACGATCTACTCGCCGATGGGTTCGGCCCCGGTTCGAATGGCCCACTTGTGATCACCGTCACCGGCGACGCGGCCGATGACAATGCGGCGCGGCAAGAGTTCGTCGAGGTGTTGCGCGGTGTCGACGGTGTCGCGGCGGCGTTCTCTCCGCCGGACGCGCTGAAGCCTGGCCTGGCGATCGTGACCGTCATCCCCGACGGGGCGCCGCAGGACGAAGCGACCAGCGAACTCGTAGATCGTCTGCGCGACGACGTCATTCCCGCGAGCGGCGTCGACGCACTTGTCGGCGGCCAAACCGCCGCCAGCATGGACTTTGCTTCCTACCTCGGAAGCCGACTGCCATTGCTCATCGGCGCGGTTCTGATCCTCAGCTTCTTGCTGTTGATGGCCGTGTTCCGCAGCCTGCTCGTGCCGTTGAAGGCCGTGGTCATGAACCTGTTGTCGATCGGCGCCGCGTACGGCGTCATCGTTGCGATCTTCCAGTGGGGGTGGGCGATGAACTTGATCGGAGTCGACAAGGCTGGCCCGATTGAGGCATGGGTTCCGATGATGCTGTTTGCGATCGTCTTCGGGCTGTCCATGGACTACGAGGTGTTCCTGCTCTCGCGCATTAAAGAGGAATACGACCGCACGGGCGACAACGGCACGGCGGTCGCCGACGGCCTTGCCGTAACGGCTCGCGTGATCACCGCTGCTGCGTTGATCATGGTCTGCGTGTTCAGCGCCTTCGCGCTCGGCGATGATCGGTCGTTGAAGTTGTTCGGCCTCGGCCTCGCGGCCGCTGTCGCGATCGACGCGACGATCGTGCGTATGTTCCTCGTGCCAGCCACGATGGAACTGCTAGGTAGTCGCAACTGGTGGATTCCGAAATGGATCGACAAGTTGCTACCCAAGATCGATGTCGAGGGTTATCACCACGAAGCTGCGCCGCTCGGAACTGGAGCCGACAAGTCGTGACGCGCAAACTGATCATCGACACCGACCCTGGGGTCGATGATGCCATGGCCATCTTCATGGCGTTGGCCTCGCCGGAACTCGACGTTGTTGGGCTGACGACAATTTTCGGCAACGC
>JAYVVU010000117.1:0-2158 GCA_043786755.1 Actinomycetota bacterium | reverse complement strand
ACGGCGGCCTTCCATGCCTCAACAGTTTCGTTGGCGTCGGCAGGACGAATCACCTGCAGATCGGGGATGGCGCGCAACGTGGCGATGTGCTCGACCGGTTGATGCGTCGGACCATCCTCGCCAACGCCAACGGAGTCGTGCGTGAAGACGAATAGCACCTTGGCTTTGCTGATCGCGGCGAGTCGTACAGCCGGGCGCATGTAGTCGAGGAACACGAAGAACGTGCCGCCCGCGGGCAGCACGCCACCGTGCAACGCCATGCCGACCATCGACGAACCCATCGCGTGTTCGCGAACGCCGTAATACAGCTGGCGGCCCTGCGGAGCAACGGTCGTGTTCGCCACCTGCCCTGCGAGCTTGGTGCCGGTGTTGCCGGTGAGGTCGGCGGCGCCGGCGATGAGGCCGGGCACACCGTCGAGTGTTGCGTTGAACGCCTTCTCGATCGCGACGCGCGTTGCGATCTTCTCGCCTTGCTCGAACGTCGGCAGCGCCGATTCCCAACCATCGATGCCGCCAGCCGCCCAGCATGCATCCCACACCGCACGATCGACCTTGCTGGCATCGAAGCGGTCCTGCCAATCGTCGCTCGCGGCCGCGCCGCGCGTTGCGCAGTGCGTCCGATACGCGTCGACTAGTTCGGTCGGTGCCCAGAACGGTTCGTCGGGGATTCCCATCACGGCTTTGGTGCGCGTGACCTGTTCTTCGGTGAACGGATTGCCATGCGCCTCGTGACGATCGATCTGATCGGGACTGGGGGCGGCGATGTGGCTGCGCAGAATCAGCAACGACGGCCGATCGACGACAGCTACTGCTGCGCGCAGAGCGGCTTCGAGCGCGTCGCAGTCGTCGGCGATTTCTCCAAGGTGCTCGACCTGCCAGCCGTACGCCTCAAAGCGCGTGCCAACGTCGTCGCTGTAGGCCAGGGCTGTATCGCCGTCGATGGTGATGTGGTTGTCGTCGTAGATGCAGATCAGGTTGCCGAGGCGCTGATGGCCGGCGAGCGAAGCAGCCTCGTGGCTGACGCCTTCCATGAAGCAACCGTCGCCCGCGATCACGAACGTGTTGTGGCTCATCACGTCGTCACCGAACGTGCCACGCAAGTGCCGCTCTGCGATGGCCATGCCCACCGCGTTGGCGAAGCCCTGCCCGAGCGGACCGGTCGTTACTTCCACACCGGCCGTGTGCCCGACTTCCGGGTGACCAGGCGTAGCCGAATCCCATTGGCGGAACTGCTTCAGATCCTCAAGTTCGAGGCCGTAGCCAGCAAGGAACAGCATCGAGTACTGCAAGATCGATGCGTGCCCGTTGGAGAGGATGAAGCGATCGCGGTCGGGCCAGTGCGGGTTGCACGGGTCGTGGCGCATGATTCGGCTGTACAAGACGTGGGCAAGGGGAGCGAGTGCCATCGCCGTGCCCTGGTGCCCACTCTTGGCCTTCAACGGTGCATCCATCGCCATCCCGCGAATGAGCGCGATCGCTTGCTGATCCATTTCCGGTGTGAGGGTGCCAGACACGGTGTGGACTGTACCCGGACGCCCGACTTTGAACCCTTCAAAGGCGTGGCGGGGCGTGCGTCGCGGGCTTGCGGTCAGATGGGTTGTGTCCATCGTGGTGGCGCCCCGCGGGGCTGACTAATTCGTTGTCGGCCGTCGCGCCAAGAGACGTCGAACTGTCCGCTGGGGAGCAGTTTCAGGTCGAGGCGCTGTTGATGAACCATGTGGTGGTGGCGGCTGCACAGCAGCACGAGGTTCCAGTATTCGGTTTCACCAGCGTCGCGCCAATACTTGATGTGGTGAGCGTCGCTGTGGCGGACGTGGCGGTTGCAACCGGGGAAGCGACAGCCGCCATCGCGGGCAGCGACTTGGCGGAACAGTTTGCGCGGCACGGTGTAACGCGCACGGCCGAACCCGACCGGCGCACCGTGTGCGTCGCGCAGAATGGTGTGGATGATGCAATCGCACAGGTACGTATCAGCGCATGCGGGCTCGATGAGTTGTTGATCGTCGTCGTTGAGCGCCTGTGGCACACCCGCGGTCAGGGTTGATGCGTCGGCGGAGAGGCTGACGTGGGGGAGATGCCGTGGTGTGCCAGCGCTGTCGTGGTTCTTGTTGTAGAACGCAGCGATATCGAACAGTGCGTCGGCTTGACATTCCGGCCG
>JAYVVU010000116.1:0-5110 GCA_043786755.1 Actinomycetota bacterium | reverse complement strand
GGCGGCGAGTCCGCCGTCGAAAAGGCCGTCAGCCAGGATTGGCAGTTGGTTGTCCGTCACGAGGTATAGATCGCCGGCTGCTGGCCGGGAATTACACCGGGAACAGAATTTCCTGCGCCGACAGAAGCGAGCGCCTCGGCCAAGCGGCGAAGGGCCCTGTGCTGGTTCACCCGCACCCAGTTCGGGGAACGCCCCATGATCTCGGCGACGCGCAACACGTCGAGCTCACCCAGTACCCGCAACATCAACAGTTCGGCCTGCTCGTCGGGGAGCGTTGCCATCATCAGATCTACGGCGTCCTGGCCCGAAAGACGCTCGATTACGTCGCGTGCCGTGTCGTTCGGTCCCGCCAAGGCGTTGAAGAACTCACGCTCGGTTGGGGCTGCCGGGCGACGACCCGCCGAACGGCGGTAGTCCGCGGCACGGCGACGCGCAATCGTGAAAGCCAACGCGCGCAACCCAATGAGGTCGCCTTCGAAGCCGCGAATGCCGCGCGCTAACGCCAACCACACATCACCAGCGAGATCGTCGGCCGCGCTGGGCTCGAGACCGCGCAGGAATCGCAGCAACTTCGGCTGTAAGTCGGTGAACAGCAGCACGACTGCCCACTCCTCACCGAGTTTGGCCGCGCCAAGAACGTCGGGGAACGACGCTGCAGTGAGGGGGCCGGGAACAGAAGACATGCGAACTGCTATCGGCCGCAGAACGCCCACGATCAAGCCCAATTCTTGAATTTGGGGATGGGCCGAGACCGCCCGTTGCCTAACGTCGATGGAATGCCCGAGCTGAGCTTCCGTATGGCCGAACGGGCCGACGTTCCCGCGATTTGTACGTTGATCAATACGGCCAACCGCGCCGACGGCACACCACAAGTCCTGTCCGTCGACGAACTCGCTGAGGATCTCGACGACTCCGGCGATCTAACCGCCGACGTGCAATTGGCGGAGCTTGGCGACGACCTCGTCGGCTATGTGCGGGCACTGAACTTCCCTAGCGACGAGTTGTGGGAGCGCTGCTATCTGATCGGCGCGGTGCATCCGGATCACCGTGGACAGGGCATCGGGCACACGTTGATGAAGTGGGCGATCGAGCGGGGAACCGCGTTGCTGCGTTCATCGAACAACGGGCTGCCGAAGTACCTGCGGGTTGAACTGCACGAGAGCAGCGTCGCCGCCCGACACCTGTTCGAGCGCCTCGGCTTCCGCGACGTGCGCAAGTTCGAGGAGTTGCTGCGCCCGCTCACCGACCTACCGCCAGCTAACGACCCGGACGGTGTGCGCATTGTGCCGTGGCCGGGCGATCGCGACGAAGAAATCCGCGAAGTCAAGAACAAGGCATTCGCCGACCATTGGGGCTCGACGCCAACTCCCGCCAACCGCTGGAACTCGTGGGTGCGCGGCTTCGGCAGCTTCGCCGAGCAATCGTTCATCGCACTTGACGATGACGATCGAGTGGTCGCTTATTCGCTGAACCATCGCTATGCGGCCGATGACGAACTGATCGGTCGCAGCGACGGCTGGATCGACAACCTCGGCACATTGCCCGAGTGGCGCGGGCGCGGCATTGCCTCGGCCCTGATCGCACGTTCAATGCATGCGTTCGCCGCAGTCGGGCTGACGCATGCCTCCATCGGTGTCGACAGCGACAGCCTCACCGGAGCGATTCGCCTGTACAAGGCGCTCGGGTTCGTCACCAATCGCGGCCACAGCACGCTGGAGATCACGCTGGATCAGTGACGTAGCATCCTTGTCATGGACTACGCAGTCACACCACTCGCTCAAATCGCACCCAAAGTTGCCGCCGCCCGTGCGGCGTTCGCCGCCGGAACCACTCGCCCGCAGGCGTGGCGGCGCGCAACCCTCGAGCAGCTACGCGACTTGGTGAAAGAGCGCGAAGAAGACTTGCTCGATGCGTTGGCGGCCGACTTTGGCAAGCCGCGTTTCGAGGCATGGACGACCGAGTTGGGTTACATCGCCAGCGACATCAACCACACGCTCGCCCACCTCAGTGCGTGGATGCAGCCCGATCGCGTCGGCACGCCACTCGCTTTCAAGCCCGGCACCTCGCATGTCGTGGCGGAGCCAGTTGGTGTGGCGTGTGTCATCGCTCCGTGGAACTACCCGGTGCAGTTGCTGCTCGCGCCAATGGTCGCCGCGATTTCGGCCGGTAACGCTGTAGTCGGCAAGCCAAGCGAGTTGGCACCTCACGCCAGCGCCGCCGTGTCGAGCCTGATCGAAGCCATCGACGAACCCGCCGTGTGCGTGGTGCAAGGCGGAGTGGCGGAAACCAGCGAGCTACTCGCACAGCGCTTCGACCACATCCTGTACACGGGCAACTCGCGCGTCGCTCGCATCGTCATGCGCGCCGCGGCCGAGCACCTCACGCCGGTGACTCTCGAGCTCGGCGGCAAGAGCCCCGCCGTCGTCAGTCGGCACGCCAACGTCAACATTGCTGCTCGGCGCATCGCGTGGGGCAAGTTCATCAATGCTGGCCAGACCTGCATCGCCCCCGACTACGTGCTGGTCGATCGTTCGGTGCACGACGAACTGGTGACGGCGCTCGGCACGCACATCGAGGCGTTCTACGGCAGCGACCCGCAAGCGAGCGCCGACTATGCCCGCATCGTCAACGAGCCGCACTTTCATCGACTCGAGAAGTTGCTCGATAGCGGCAAGGTCGCCGTCGGCGGCAACACAGATGTCGACACCCGCTACATCGCGCCAACCGTGCTGACTGGCGTCACTGCCGACGATCCGGTGATGGGTGAAGAAGTGTTCGGCCCAATCCTGCCGATCATCGCCGTCGACTCGGTGACCGAAGCAATCGAATTCGTGCAACAGCGCGCGCAAGAGGGCGACAAACCGTTGGCGTTGTACTCATTCAGCGACAGCGACGAAGAGAACGATCAGGTGATCGAAGGCACCAGCAGTGGCGGTGTATGCGTGAATGGAACGCTGTTGCACTTCAGCAACCCCAACCTGCCCTTCGGTGGCGTGGGCGAGAGCGGCATGGGTTCATATCACGGCAAGTTCGGCTTCGACACCTTTAGCCATCGTCGTGGTGTGCACGCGCGCAGCACGCGCGTGGACCCCGCAATGATGTACCCGCCCTACACGCAGAAGAAGCAGAAGTTGGTGCGCAGGGGCATGTCGATGCTCGACCCGCGCGATATGGGCGCCAAGCTGCGCGGAGCGCTACGGGGTAAGTAACGCGGTCAGGTGGCGCTGCATTGCTTCGATGCCTGTCCCCTTCGCGGCGCTCGCCCACATAATGTCGCCCTCTTCCAGCGAACAACCGGCAGCCAGTTGTTTCCGGCGAGTGGCCAACTTCGAAGGGCGCACCTTGTCGAGCTTGGTCGCGACCACCGTGTGTGGAACCTCGTTCGCTCGCAACCAATCGAGCATCTGGACATCGAGTTTGGTCGGCCCGATTTCGCCATCGACGAGCACGAGCACAAGGTCGAGGCCTTCGCGTTCGAGCAAGTAGCCCTCGATCATCGCTCGCCAACCGGCGCGCTCGCGCCCGGGCACCTTCGCAAACCCGTAACCCGGAAGGTCGACAACAGTCCCACCCGTGGGTAACCGAAAGAGGTTCAACAACTGGGTGCGGCCCGGCGTGTTGGAAACCTTGGCCAACTGTCGTTGATTCGCCAACGCGTTGATGAGCGACGACTTGCCGACGTTGCTACGGCCGACAAACGCGACCTCACACGGCGTTTCGGGAAGGTCGACATGACGCTTTGCCGACGTAACGAAGGTCAAATGCAGCGGCACCCTGGCCACGGTAACGCGCTGAGTAGCGTCGCAGCCGTGCCGTTGCTGCCAGCGCAGACCCACACCGACGCCCGTGTGCTGCTGACCACACGTGCAGTGCGGGGTTTCGTCGACGGCTTAGTCAGCGTTGCGATCGCGGCGTTGCTGCCGTTGCTCGGATTCTCCGACCTGCAGATCGGAGTCACGGTCACCGGCATGTTGCTGGGCTCGGCGATGGTGACGTTGCTGGTCGGCACGCGTGGCAATGCCATCCCGCGTCGCACCCTGCTGTTTGCCGGGGCAGCCGTGATGATCTTCAGCGGTGCGATGTTCGGCGTGTTCACTCAGTTCGCGATTCTGCTGATCGTCGGCGTTCTCGGAACGTTGAACCCATCGGCCGGCGACGTCAGCATGTTCTTGCCGCTCGAACAGTCGCTGCTGGCCGCGACAACGCCAGCCAAGACGCGCACTGCGTTGTATGCGCGCTACGCGTTTGCCGGTGGACTAGCCGGCGCACTCGGGTCACAAGCGATCGCGATTCCCGAAGCAATCGCACGACACACATCCATATCGCATGAGACCGCGTTCCGTGCGTGCTTCGCGCTGTACTCACTGGCAGGCGTCGCAGTCTGGTTGATGTATCGCTCGCTTACACAAGAGACCGAGGCCGGCAGCGCCCCATCGGCACCGCTTGGCCAATCGCGCGCGGTGGTCTACCGACTCGCTGCCCTGTTCTCGCTTGACTCGTTTGGTGGTGGCTTCGTTGTGCAGTCGCTGTTAGTGCTGTGGCTCTTTCAACGCTACGAGATCTCCGTCAGCGGTGTTGGCACGCTGTTGCTCGTCACCGGTGTGTGCAGCGCGGCCTCGGGATTCGTAGCCGCCTGGTTGGCTGCTCGCATCGGCCCCATCCGCACGATGGTCTTCACTCACGTACCGGCAAACTGTTTTCTGATCGCCGCTGCGCTGATGCCCACGATGCACTGGGCGTTGACCATGCTCGTGCTGCGCAGTCTGCTCAGCCAGATGGATGTTCCTGTGCGCACGTCGTACGTGATGTCGGTGGTCTCGCCGCCCGAGCGAGCGGCTGCTGCGAGCGTCACCAACGTGCCGCGCAGTCTCGCCTCGGCGCTCTCGCCAACTCTCGCGGGCTGGATGCTGCACAACAGTTCGTTCGGCTGGCCACTGATCGTCGCCGGCGCGTGCAAGATCATCTACGACGTGCTGCTGCTCATCGGCTTCCGTCACCACCAGCCGGTCGAGTCAGATTAGGAAGGCGTCGAATTCGTCGGTGCTGAGCAGCTGGCGGTCGTGGCCGATGAGGCACCCGCTGTAGCCGTTGTGTTCGGCCAACCATGAAA
>JAYVVU010000115.1:0-2166 GCA_043786755.1 Actinomycetota bacterium | reverse complement strand
TGAAAGGTGAACGACGACGGTGCAGTGGTGATGGTCTCCAGGACCATGTCGCGATCGAACCGCACGCGCGTGCTGCCCGCTTCCACGCGGGCGCCCGCTGCGCCGAGCAGACGTCGGGCATCATCATCGAGGAAGTCCATCCCGATCTCTTCGAGAATCTGCATCGAGGTGTCATGGATCATCTCGAGTTCGTCGGCGGAGACGACATCGGTGGGCTTGTAGCGCATCCTCGGCTGGGCGAGCGGGCGCTGCAACGGCAGCCGGCTGCGCTCGGCCGTGGAGCGACCCTTTCGGCGTGGTCCACCGCCGCTGTTCTCGATGTTGATCTCGCTCACGATTGCCCCATACTCCACGCTTCGACGGCGTCATACTAGCCAACTTTATTGGCACGAACGTACCGTGAATGGACCCGCTGAAGGCCGTATTCGCGGGTGAGGATGCCTCCGAACTCTCTCGCCGCAGGCGCGATCTTGCGTTAGCTCTATGTGCGCGGACATCTCCAAGATGTCCTTCTCGTGGTCGTTGGGCGCCGCCGTCGAATGGCTGGCAGCTTCATCTTGTTGTTGCTCGACCGCGTGCTCGACCGCGGGTTTGTCAGGGGGTGAGGTCATTCCGCCCCCACAACGGGGGCAAACTCACCAAACCCCTCGGTCAGAATTGAGGCGCCAGGACACTAGTTTCGCTGGCGCTGCGCGACGATTCGTTGCTGCTCGAGGAACTTCGCAACGTCGGGAGGCTGCACGACCGCGCCGCGGATCAGGTCATCGAATTGGCGGGTCAGCGTGCGCACGTGCTCGGTAGAGGTGAGCACGAGATACATCTGGCCGATGTACAGCGCGGCGCGTAGCGGACCGAAGATCGTGACCGGAGCAGCGAACCGCTCGCGACCGTCGAACAGAAACCACCGAAACGTGGGGTACAGCTCGGTGCACAGGTCGATCATCTGGTCGATCTGCGCGAGGCGGATCTTCTGATCGAGGTTGCGCCAGATGCCGCCACCACGTGCGAACGACTCGACATCCTGCACCGAGTTGCAGCATTCGAAGTCGGTCTCGGGACCGCGGGTCCATGCGAGGTGCGCCGCCGCGCTCTCGATCCGTTGCTCGGGGCTGCTCGCGACGAAGTCGCCCATCTCGTACCGGATGATCGCCTCGGTCTTGAGTAGGTCGGGGATGGTGGATGGCACGTACCGAATCTTGTAACCCACGGCCTCTCGTAGCCATGCGACAAGTCGTTCATCGTCGTGGGTCAGCGCGTCACGGGCAAACGAGGTCTGCTCGTTCATCAGCTCTGCCTGCATCGGGCCGGTGTTGCTCAGTCCCACCAGCCAATCGATGGATACCTGTTGCGTCTGTGCGACGGCCGCAAGAGTCTCGATGCGCGGAAGGCGTCGGTTCGTGGGCGACAGCAGCTGCGACAGGGTCGATCGGTCAAGCCCCACTGCCTGTGCGAACTGGCTGCGATTCAACTTCGAGTCGTGGATCACCTTGCCCAGTCGTTCCTGAAAGGTAGTCAGGATGATCTTGCGGTCGGACACGTATGTAGTGTAGTCACCTCATATGCGTTGAATACGTAACACCAGTATGGCGTAAGGTGAACATCTGACGTTTATGTGCGTAAATCCATCACCTCGGTGTCGCTGGCCAGGCAGGGAGTTCGGTACAACTTGGTCGTGGGCAACTGGCGGAATCGAATCGGTGGGACATGTGATTGGCCCACGATGGCAGTTGTGCTGTTGTTCTGGGCCGTGTTCACCGTCACGGTGCTGGCCAACGGTCGTCTCAGCGGACTCCTCATCGTGGCCATCCTCGCTTTGCTGGGCGGCCTGTACATGTCGCTGCAGCACGAGGTCATCCACGGGCACCCCACGCCGTGGCCCCGCCTCAACTGGCTGATGGTCAGCCTTCCGCTCGGCATCATTCAGCCACTCGATCGTTATCGCGACACTCATCTCGTGCATCACGACTCCGATCTCACCGATCCCGTGGCCGATCCCGAGAGTTACTACGTATCCAACGAGATCTGGCAATCGGCGAGCGGGCTGTATCGATTCGTGCTCCGCGTGAATCGCACCCTGGCCGGTCGGCTGACCGTCGGTCCGCTGCTCGCTGTCGCTGCAATGATGCGGGCAGACCTTGCCCGCCGAGAGCGCCGCGATGTTCGCAT
>JAYVVU010000114.1:0-2167 GCA_043786755.1 Actinomycetota bacterium | reverse complement strand
TCGAGTTTCAGGCGACGAACGGTCCGGCGTTCGCGCCGGTCGATGGCGCGGCGCGCGCTGTCACATGGCTGATTCCCTTCAGCTTCATCAGTCGTAGCGTGCGATCAGATGCTTCCGGCCACGTCGACGTGTTGGTGATCAAGGTGACGACTCCGTCGCGCACGGCGAGGTCTTCGAGCGAAGGGTCTCGACGAAGTAGTGGGTCGGCCGACACCGCGACGCGAACTTTGGCCTCGGTGAACATCTCTGAGAAAGCACGGGTGTGTCGTTCGTCGACGGCACGTCGGGCGAATCGCAGCCAGCGACGAAGGTCGACCCGGTTTGCCCAGGCGGCAGTGCCGACCGTAGCCAATCCCATTGGTCGGATCATGCGGGTGAGTACTCGAGGAATCATCATCGGCCTTTCGTTCGTCTCCCGTTCTCTACCCGCGGTGAGGCGCGACTCAAACCTCGCCGAGGCGCGTGCGGTCAATCGCTGAGCAGTTGTTCCGACTGGAGGTGCCGGCGCAGGACCGCCAGGCTCGAGGTGATGAGCCGTCCGACGTGCACTTGGCTGGTGCCGACGCGTTCGGCGATCTCGGCTTGGCTGAGCTCGTCGAAGAATCGAAGTTGGATGATCGTGCGTTCACGCGGCGCGAGACGATCGAGCAGCGCAGAGATCACCTCGCGGTCCACGATCTCGTCGAAACCTGTGTCGAGCACGGGTGCTCGCGTGGCGTGGACGCTGTCCAGCGCGTAGGTGCGGTATGCGTTGTTCGATTCGAGGGCTTCGATGACCGAAGCGGCCGAGACGTGAAGGTGGTCGGCAATCTCGGAGATCAACGGCGAACGTTGCAACTCCTTGTTCAGATGATCGCGCGCAGCGTTGACCGCCGGCCGCAGGTCCTTGGCACCGCGAGGGACGTGCACGCTCCATGTATGGTCCCGGAAATGTCGTCGCAGTTCACCCATGATGGTAGGAGTGGCGTAGGCCCCAAACGGCACGCCCTGCTCAGGGTCGAAGCGATCGATGGCTTTCAGCAGGCCGATGTGTGCGACTTGGACGAGATCATCGAACGGTTCGCCGCGGTCCCAGAACCGACGTGCGCTGCGTTGCGCGATCCACGACGTGGCGGCTGCGATGCGGTCTCGAAGGTTTGTATCGCGGGTCTCGGCGTAGATCAGCAGCGACTCCGCCAGCCATACTTCGTCGATCGCCGTAGGGCTGGCCTCGAGCTTCATCCGACTGCGGCGTGACGTACTGACGCCCAGATATGCGCATGATCGTCGACGAGATAAATCCCGTGGTCGGTACACACACCGGCGAGCACGGTACGACAGAGGACTAGATCTGGATGCTCGATATCGAACTTTTCGACGAGCGTTCGCCCGCGCACGTTGAAGGCGCTCTGATCTACGACGAACTCCAAAGCGACTCGGTCGCCGTCGCCATGTTCGATGAGTGCAATGAAAACCTCGCTCACCGCAATCGTGATGTCTTCGACCTCGTCGACGCTGAACCCCGCTAGCGAGGCCACCCCGCTGGCAGCAAGACGTACAACGCGAGACATCGAGGGATCGGGTGGGACCGAAACATCTACCGGACCGATGGGCGTCAACTCAGCCACTGGTGTCCTCAAATGTGAATTCACCTGCAGTACCAGTGATTTCCAACAGTCGTTTCACCTCTGGCCCAACAGCGCGCAGTACCACTTCAGCACCACGCGTGCGTGCCCGCCGACTGGCGCCGAGCAAGCTGCGTAGGCCTGATGAATCGATGAATAACACGTCGCCGAGATCGATGACGATCGAGTGCTCGCGTTCATGTGTCAAGATCGCACGCTCCAAGACCGGACCACCCGCGATATCGATGTCGCCATGCACAACCATCACGTGGTCTGGTCCGATCTCCACTGTTAACGAGTCATTGCTTGCCGCATCGGTCACGAACGTGCCTCCCGTAGTTGAATCAAGTGAACCATGATCTGGCTCACGCCATGACGGTCAGCGTAGTAGCGACGGTCGCGAAGCGTGCTTCGATGCTTGGCCAGTCGAGGTGCTCGACGGTGGCATCAACCCAAGCTGCTCGGTCATTGTGGTAGCCGAGGTAATACGCGTGTTCCCAGACATCGACCACGGCGAGCAACGTTGATTGCGGCACCATGTCATGGTGATGGTCGTGCAATCC
>JAYVVU010000113.1:0-2170 GCA_043786755.1 Actinomycetota bacterium | reverse complement strand
CGAACGGTCGGGTGATGCTGCCGGGAGCCGCGCCGCGCGCGACAACGCTGTGCGGCTCTATGAAGCGAAGGGCGCGGTCGTTCCGGCGCAACGCCTTGGAGTCAGTGACGCCAGTCCGTCCGCGGCCACCGTGATCGCTGCCGATGCAGTACTTCGCGTTCCGCAGCAATCGGTTCACACGCCCGACCTCCGCACGCCGATTGCTGAAAACCTTGCGACGCGGAGTCTGTTGCAGCTGTTCGAGAAGGGCGATGTCGACGACGCGGACGCGCTCACAATGTTCACCGAACAGTGGAGTCGTGTCGATCACCGTGCAACGGTGCAGTTTCCCGTGTGGACCCGTGATGATTTCGCGTTGCAGTGGCAGCACGCGCGTGGTTTGGGGTGGACCGAGTGGGAGCTCAGGCCGCTGGCGGTCCGCGGTGAGCGCCGCGCGTTAGTGCGGGTCTCTGTGCGCACACCCGCGGGCGATCACAACGTGTTTCTCAACGTGGTCGAAGTCGATGCAGATGGCAAGCACGTGTCGTGGGGCTACTTCGATGAACACGCGATTGCGGCCGCCCTTGGAGTGATCGACGACCAGTATTTTGCGCAAGAAGGCGCGCCGTGGGCCGACCTTGCAGGGTCCGCGCTCGCCTTCGTCCAGGCTCACCGGCAGCGAGACTTCATTGCGCTGCGCGCGTGTTTGGCGGATGATTTCGTGCAGATCGATCGACGGTCGATCGGCTTGCCGACGCTCGACGCCGACGGAACGGTCGCGGCGTTCCAAGTCTCGATCGAGTTGACTCCGAACGCCGTTTCCATCGCCCGGGTCGGGTACTGGTCGGGGCGCTCGATGCTGTTCTACGACGATCTCCGGGGCACAACTCCCGGTGGTAACGCGTACGAGTGGCCATCGTGCATCGTGATGACCGTTGACGTTTCCGGCCTCTTGAGCCGTCTCGAAGTCTTCGCGGCAGATGACTGGGAGATCGCGCTCGATCGGCTCGATGAGCTTGGTGACTCGACGCCGGTTCCGCCTGAATCGTTCGAGGTAGCCATCGAGAACTTGGCGACGCGTGTCGTCGCCACAATGGCCATTGAGTGGTCGCGGCCGGAGCCCGATTTCGTGAAGCTGTGCGACACATGGTGCGTTCCCGAGGTGGTGCGAATCGATCGTCGCCGAGGTGTGTCAGCTCCAGATTTCACAAGTGCCTCGGAATATGCGGCCGCGCTGACGGAGACACGGAAGCTGTTCGACCGCATGACCAACGAGGAGATCGTCGCGGTCGGAGGCGAGCGGCTGGCGTTGGTTCGTAACGTGATGACGAATGCGGCAGGTTTTGAGCTTCGTTGGTGGCTGGTCATTGAGACGAACAACGATGGGCGCGTCGTGTGCATCACCAGCTTCGACGAGGACGACCTTGCCGCGGCGACGGCTGAATTCGCGGCGCGGGATGTCGCGTTGAGGAACCCGTTCACGCTTGACAATCTGGCGACGCAAGTCGACGCCGAGATCGCCCCTCTGTGGTCGAGTGCGAATCCCGACATCTCGCAGTTCTGCGCCGAGTGGTGTACCGACGACGTGGTGCGTGTCGATCACCGCAAGGGGGTGGCGGGCCCCGACGCTCGCGGACGCGAGGAGTACGCACGGGCGTTGGCTTCGACGCTCGAAGTGTTCGACGGTGTGAGTACCGACGTGCTCGAAGTTGGGGGCGATTGCGTCGCGTTGAGTCGCCACACGTTTACATCAGCCTCTTCGTTTCAGCTGACATTCCTGTCGCTGATCGAAACCGATGCAATGGGTCGCGTCGAACGGATCGACCTGTTCGAAGATGACGCCATCGTGGCGGCGCACGAAGCCGTGCTGGAGCGATTCCTTGCTCGTGAGGCACCGGATGGACGTTTCCAATCGGTGCGAGATTTCAATCGAGCATTGGCCGCGGATGACCTTGATACTGCTCGAGCCCATTTGGCTTCCGAGTTCGAGTTTGTGGATCACCAACAATTCGGGATGCCGCCACTCGCTCGTGACGGACTACTCGAAGCAATCCGCGCCATGCGAGAACTCGCTCCCAACGAGGTCGTGCTCGGAAGCCGGTTCCGGGTAGAAGGCCGGGCCATGATTGGAAGCCAAGTTCGTCGGTCAGCGATCCCCGGTGGTGGTGTGAACGAGTGGTCGCTTCTGACT
>JAYVVU010000112.1:0-5161 GCA_043786755.1 Actinomycetota bacterium | reverse complement strand
CCTTCTTCGGCATCGCTTCGAACTCGCCAGTCGTGCGCATGCGCTCGTATTCCTGCATCTTGGCGACGCGCTTGCCAATCGTTTCGAAGTTGGTGAGCATGCCACCGAGCCAGCGCTCGTTGATATACGGCTGGCCGCTCTTGTCGGCGTACTCGCGCACGGGATCTTGTGCCTGCTTCTTGGTGCCGATGAACAGCACCGTGCCGCCCTTGGCGGACAGATCGCGAATGAAGTTGTAAGCGGCCTCGACGCGCTGCAGCGTCTGATCGAGGTCGATGATGTAGATGCCATTGCGCTCACCGAAGATGAAACGCTTCATCTTTGGGTTCCACTTACGGGTCTGGTGCCCGAAGTGAACGCCGGCTTCCAGCATTTGGCGCATCGTGACGACAGCCATGGTGTTGTGCTCCTCCCCTGCGGTTAAGTGGCGCAGGCACCCGGCGCCGAGGCGACCGCAGGAGGGCACTTGCGTGAGATTCGATGTGTATGTAACTGCTTGGCCGGATTGGTGGGCCGTCGCAAGATGCTATCGGCCAGTCGGCGCTGCCGGGCAGGCCAGGACGGGTGGCGGACCGGTGCGAGCGGCGGTTCCGTCGAGCGGCACCAGTCGCGGCCGGCCGACCCAGTGGCCGAGTAGCCCGGTCGGATCAACCGGTTGGTCGTTGGCGTCGCGCATCCCGAAATAGAGCCTGGCCGAGGAATAGCCGACTATTTGGCCGGCTGCGACCCCGTCACCAGCACCGACCACGCGAGTCGCCAACATGCCGTAGGTCGTGCGCGATCCGTCGCCCTGTGCGACCACGACATAAAGCGTTCCCGCGACGCGACCAGCGAACGACACGACTCCCCCGATGACCGCGTGGACCGCCACGCCGGTTGGAGGGTGGAATTCGACCCCGCGATGGCCCGCGCAGTAGTCGCACGCCGGTCGTGTAAATCCGATCGCGATCGGAACGTCGACCGGCGGCACGAAACAGGCCGCAACCACTAACAGGCCACCGATCATGCGGCCGACCTATCGCGATCGAGTGGGTCTACGCGACTCCGGATGCCGAGAGACGCGCCCGCAAATGCAGCACAGCTTTGGTGTGAATCTGCGAGACACGACTTTCGGTTACGCCCAGCACGGTGCCGATCTCGGCGAGCGTCAGGCTCTCGTCGTAGTACAGCGACAGCACGAGCTTCTCGCGATCGGGCAAGCGACGAACCTCGGCCTTCACCAAGCGCCAAACCTCGCCCTCTTCCACCTGCATTGCCGGCGAATCGGGCACGTCGCCGGTCAGCGCGCGCGGCTCGGCACCAGCGACCAATGCGCGGTCGAGCGGGCCGACGGTCGTGGACGCGATCGCAGCCAGCCACTTCTGAAACTCTGCGGGCGACAGCTTGAGATGTACGGACAACTCTTCGTCGGTCGGCGCGCGACCATGACGGCCCTCGAGTTCTTGAAACGCCGATTCCACTTCGCGCGCACGACTGCGCACCGAGCGCGGCACCCAGTCGAGCGAACGCAGACCGTCGAACACTGCGCCGCGGATACGCGGAACTGCGAACGTTTCGAACTTCACGCCGCGCTCGGGGTCGAACCGCTCGACCGCGTCGATAAGACCGAACACACCTGCGCTGACCAAGTCGCCGGGGTCGACACTGTTCGGCAAACCCGCACCGACACGACCGGCAACGAACTTCACCAGCGGCGAGTAGTGCACGATCAGTCGCTCGCGCGCGACTGGATCCTTGCTGTCGAACCAGCTTTGCCAGCAGTGGTCGAGGTCGAGTTCGCGTCTCATGCTCGCGGGTGCGCTTCCGAGTAGACCTCGCGTAGGCGATGGTTGCTGATGTGTGTGTAGCGCTGTGTCGTCGCCACATCCGAGTGACCAAGCAGCTCTTGTACTGCGCGGAGGTCGGCGCCACCGTCGAGCAGATGAGTCGCAAAGCTATGGCGTAACGCGTGAGGGTGGGTCGGGCGAGCAGAACGCCGATCGAGAATGCGCCGCACATCGCGCGGCGTGAGGCGTGCACCGCGTTCGTTGCCGAACAACGCCGGGCCGACATCCGGCGAGACGACTTCGCCGCGCACGGCAAGCCACGCACGAAGCGCAGCGATGGCAGGCGCGCTGAGCGGCAAGCGGCGCTCTTTGGAACCTTTGCCCCACACCGACACGGCGCCGGCCTTGAGATCGAGCGAGTCGAGATCGAGCCCGCACAATTCGCCAACACGCACGCCGCTGCCGTAAAGAATCTCCAGCGCCGCATCGTCGCGCAGTCGGCGCCAATGCGGCTCGCCGTCGGGGCTCGGGCCGTCGAGCAGCACCGAGATGTCGGAGTGGTCGAGCACACGCGGCAGGCGCCCGTCGCCCATCGGCGAACGAAGCGCAGTGCTCGGATCGACTGTAAGCACGCCCTCACGGCGCAGGTACGCAAAATAACGGCGCAGCGCGGAGACCTTGCGAGCAATGCTGCGTTTGGCGAAGCCGCTAGTCGTGAGCATCGCCACATAACGGCGCAGCAACGCACGATCGACCTGATCTGGCGCCGCGACCGGCGATGAAAGTTCGTCGAGCCAACCGACAAACCCCTCAATATCGCTGCGATAAGCGGCCACTGTGTTGTCGGCGCTGCTCGTGAGCGCCGCGACGAAACCATCAAGGTGCCACGACTCGACCATTTCCGGGGTCGCAGAGAAATTCTGTCGGGTCGGCATCGCCTCACAGGGTACGCGGTAAAGGTCATCGGAAGGGGGAACCCACCCGTTCAAACCATCCATCGGCTTGGGCAACCCACCCGTTTGCCTCCAAGCGAGCCAGGCACATCGCCGCGTCGACCAGGCTGAGGCCCGCCAGCAGCGCGACACCGTCGATAGTTCGCGCGTCGTCGGCGATAACCCGGTACACAGCGAGATCAACGCCACGCGGACGCGAACGCAGGTCGGCAGCCATCACGGCCGAGCGCCCGTTTTGGTACGAGAGTGCGGTCAACACGTCGTCAACGCCAAGCACTGGTGCTGCACCGTCGCAAATCAGCCGATTGGTACCTGCGGCAGAGCGTCGATCAACAGGCCCGGGCACGGCCATCACGGGAACACCACGATCGATCGCTTCGCTGGCGGTGATCAGCGAGCCACCGCGCTCGCGCGATTCGACCACGATGATCACCTCTGACAGCGCAGCCACAATTCGGTTGCGCAGTGGAAAGCGATGGGGCTCGGGCGGAGTGCCTGGCGGCGACTCGCTGAGTAGCAGTCCGCGCTCGCCGACAGCCGCCCATAGGTCGGCGTGCTCGCGCGGGTAGATCACGTCGTGGCCGCTGGCGACGATGGCAATCGGACGGCCGACAGCTTCCGCCGACTCAGCCGCTGCGGCCAACACACCGCGATGCGCGTGGCCATCGACGCCGCGCGCGAGGCCGGACAGCACGTGCACACCGGCAGCTGCGAGACCGTGCCCGAGCATGCGCGCAGTGGATCGCCCACCTTGCGTTGCATTGCGCGTACCAACAATCCCCACTCGCCGACCTTCGAGCAAAGCAAGGTCGCCGCGTGCGAACAACACCGGCGGCGGGAGACGGTCATCGAGCAAACCCGCTGGATACCGCGGGTGCCCCATCGCCAACACTTCCAGCCCCAGGTCGAGACACTGCTGCCACACGCGTTCCGGCGAGCGCTCGGCCGCGCACCGACGCCAACTCGCACGCACGGGCGGATGACCGGCGAGTACCTGTGCGATCAGCCCCGACGCCGGCTGCTCGCCCAACACGACAGCCCACGCTTCCTCGGGTTCGTGTTGACGCAGCAACGCCGAGAGCCGGTGCACGTTCATGTTGCGGAAGCCGGCGAGTGCAGCGACGTACGCCTGCGGAGGGCAAGCAGTCATGCCACACGCTCACGCGACGACACGCTGAGCCGCACGCGCAGGTTGATGGCCATGAGAACGTGTTCGTCGAGCACCAGCTCGTGTTCACCCTGCAGATCCGCGATGGTGCGTGCGACGCGACGAATGCGGTGATAGCCGCGGCCAGTGAGTAGCTCGCGTTCCAAGTGGCTGCGTAGACGGTTGCGCGCGTCTGGATGCAACGGCGCGAGTTCGTCGAGACGGTCGGGCGAAATGTTCGCGTTCAACGTGCCTGACCGAGCCATCGCCAACGCACGCGCCTTCGCGACCCGTTCGGCAACCACCGCGGTTGGTTCGCCACCACCACTCGCCAATAGGTCGTCGACGTCGGGACGGGCTACGCCGACGCGCAGGTCGAAGCGATCGAGCAACGGACCCGAAAGTCGGCGCAGGTAACGCAATCGCGCCGATTCGTCGCATTCGCAGGCGCCGGGTGGGCCACCGCCGCACGGGCAGGGGTTGGTCGCCGCGACCAACAGAAACTTGGCGGGCAGTGCTGCCGACGCACGTGCGCGGGCGAGGCGGATGACACCTTCCTCTAACGGTTGGCGCATGCCGTCGAGAACAACCGGCCCGAACTCGCCGAGCTCGTCGAGAAACAACACACCGCCGTGAGCCAACGAGATCTCGCCGGGTCGCAGGCCGACGCTGCCGCCACCAACGAGCGCGACCATCGAACTGCTGTGGTGCGGTGCACGAAACGGCGCGCGGCGGACCATTCCGCCGACGGGCAATCGCACACCAGCGGCGGAGTGAATCATCGTCGAGGCGAGGGAATCCTCCGGCGAGAGCGACGGCAACAAACCGGGAATGCGTTGCGCCAACATCGTCTTGCCGGAACCCGGTGGGCCGACCAGCAACAGATGGTGCGCGCCCGCCGCGCAGATCTCGAGCCCAAGGCGCGCCGCCGCTTGTCCGCGCACGTCGGCAAGATCGGGCGGCGGTGGCTCGTCGTCAACGAATTCACCGTCGGGTGGGCGTGGCCAGGGTGCCTCCGCGTTGAGCGCGTCGACCACTTCGCGCAACGTGTTCGCCACGCGCACTCGTTCACCATTCACGCCTTGCGCTTCGCGAAAGCTCGCCGTCGGAACCACCGCAATGACGTCGGGCATAGCGGCGACCATCGGCGCGACGCCCGGGACTGCGCGCAGACTGCCGTCGAGTCCGAGTTCAGCTAGGAAGCCGAAGTCGTTCAACTGCTCCACCGGAAGTTGTCCGTTGGCTGCGATCAATGCAATCGCGATCGCAAGATCGAGACCCGAGCCGCCCTTGCG
>JAYVVU010000111.1:0-2185 GCA_043786755.1 Actinomycetota bacterium | reverse complement strand
CTGGTACCAGCACCGACGTGGTCACGTCGAGCGATCCGATTCGGAACCACGGGTCGTCCTTGTCGCGGCGGCCTGGAAAAGAGATCTGAAAGCGACCGGACATCAACCGCAACCTTATCCGCCGCTGTGCAGCTACGACCGTAGAGTCGACGTTGATGGTGAAACGGCTGATAGTGAAACGGCAGTGGTGACGCGACCGCCCACGGGCACGATTCCTGAGAATCCGGGTTCGTACCAGTTCAAGGATAAAGAAGGCCGCGTCATCTACGTCGGCAAGGCGTCGAACCTGCGCCAGCGGTTGTCGAACTATTTCCAGGATCCGCGCAACATGCACGTGCGTACCGCGCAGATGGTGCAGACCGCAGCGACGGTGGAATGGATCGAGGTGCGCAACGAAGTCGAAGCGCTGATGCTCGAGTACAGCCTGATCAAGCAACATCGCCCGCGCTTCAACGTGCGCTTGCGCGACGACAAGAGCTATCCGTTCCTCGCTGTCACTCTCGATGAACAATTTCCGCGTGCGCTGGTGATGCGCGGTCGCAAGCGCAAGGGCACGCGCTACTTCGGCCCGTACGCACACGCATACGCGATTCGTGACACGCTCGATCTGCTGCTACGCAGCTTCCCGATCCGCACGTGTAGCCCGGGCAAGTTCAACGAGCATCATCGACTTGGCCGACCGTGCTTGCTGTTCCACATCGAGAAGTGCAGCGGGCCATGTGTCGGCGAGATCGAGGAGATGCCGTACCGCCAGTTGGTGCAGGAGCTGATCGAGTTCCTCGACGGTGACACGGACGAGATCGTCAAGCGCCTCGAAGCCGAGATGGCGAAGGCGTCGCAGTCGTTGGAATACGAGCGCGCCGCGCGTGTACGCGACCGCCTCCTGGCGGTTCGCCGGGCGATCGAGAAGCAACAGATGGTCGCCGACCGCAACGAAGACATCGATGTCATCGGCATTGCCGACGACGATTTCGAGGCATCGGCACAAGTGTTCTTTGTGCGTAAGGGTCGCGTGGTCGGCCGCAAGGGTTTCATTGTCGACAAGGTGGAGGAGTTGTCGCCCGGCAAACTCGTCGATCGCATCTTGGAAGAGCTGTATGGCGACGATCCGCCGGCCGGCGTTCCTAAGCAGGTGCTGGTGCCCGTCGAGGCCGACGACATGGCGACCTACGAAGAGTGGCTGACGCATCTGCGTGGCAGTCGTGTGCAGATTCGTGTGCCGCAGCGTGGCGACAAGCGCGACTTGCACGAGACGGTGACGCGCAATGCGAAAGAAGAATTCGTTCGGCATCGGTTACGACGCGCGAGCGATCACAACGCGCGCAGTCGGGCGCTCACCGAGTTGCAGGATCTGCTCGGGTTACCGGAAGCACCGTTACGTATCGAGTGCTACGACATGGCGCACTTGCAGGGCACGGATTATGTGGGCTCGATGGTCGTCGTGGAGGACGGGTTACCCAACAAGCGCGAGTACCGGCGCTTCAAGGTGAAGGACGTCCCCGGCAACGACGACTACGCGGCGATGGAGGAAGTGCTGACTCGTCGCTTGCAGGCGTATCTGCGCGAGCGCGATCAACCGCTCGACGAAGACCTCATCGATGGCGAGCGCCGTCGACCGCGCAAGTTCGCGTATCCGCCTCAGTTGTTGCTGGTCGACGGTGGCAAGGGGCAGCTAGCCGTCGCCGATCGCGTGGTGCGGTCGCTCGGTCTGCAAGACGAGATTCCGATCGCATCGCTCGCCAAGCGTTTCGAGGAAGTTTTCATTCCTGGTCGCAGCACGCCGGTGGAAGTTCCGCGGGGGAGCGACGCCCTCTTCATGTTGCAACGCATACGCGACGAGGCACATCGCTTTGCGAACACCTTCCACCGCGAGTTGCGCGGTAAGCGGATGACGACCAGTGCACTCGATGGCATCGCCGGTCTCGGTGAAGCGCGCCAGAAGAAGTTGGTGCAGGTAATGGGCGGCGTCAACGCGGTGAAGAAGGCCAGCCTGGAAGATCTACAAGCCCTGTCGTTCCTGCCGAGCGCAGTGGCCGAAGCAGTTCACAACAAGTTCCACCCGCCAGAGGCCACCGTTTGAACACTTTCGGGCGCTAAGCGCCCGAAACCGTACAAACGCGAGTGGTTAGAGGAGTTGGGTGAGGATGTCGGCGTGGAAGCGCTCGAGACCGTCGAGGGTTTCTTG
>JAYVVU010000110.1:0-2187 GCA_043786755.1 Actinomycetota bacterium | reverse complement strand
CGATGAACTCGCGCAGCGCTCCGGAAACTGGGACGCTGGGCATGTCGCCAACAAACCTGCGCAAAGTAGCGACCAGTTCGGTGAGTTGCGCAGGAGCGTCGACAACGTGGTCACCCGCGATCAAGGACTCGATAGCAGCGTGAGTGAGTCGCGGATTGCCCATATCGTTTTTGATAACGCCGAAACTGCTCACTTGGGTACGGCCTTGTCGGCAAAGTTGCGCGCGAGAGTTCGGAAGGCTCGGCGCTGCATCGCCTTGACTGCGCCGACGGGTTTATCCATGACTGCACTGATCGCTTCGACGGTCAGGTCCGACACGATGCGCATCACGACCACGTCGCGTTGCTCGGGAGTCAACAGGCCTAACTGTGCGAGCACCCAATCGTGGCCCAGCTGTCCGATCGCTCCTGACTCAGCTTCATCGAGCCCTGTCGACCAATCGTGGGAGCTTGCAAGTTCGGTCGTGGCCGGCTGTCGCTTGCGGCGGCGAGCTTCGTCAATGAGCGTGTTGCGCGCGATCTTGAACACCCAAGCGCTGAACTGAATCTCGTTGCCTTCGAAGCTGTGAAGGCTAGTGAACACCTTCAAGAAGACGTCGTTCACCAAACCCTCGGGATCTGAGGCACCGCGAGCCGCGGCAAATCCATAGACCCGGCGGTTCATCAACTCGTAGAGGATCGCGAATGCCGCACCGTCGCCGTTGCGCGCGGATACCAGCACCTCGTCGAATGAAACCTCACTGATGTCCTGGCCTATACCCAGTTATCGAGATAGCTACACCGAGTTATGGCTCGATGGTGAACTCGACGTCGCGGTCGCCATCGGTGACGTGGTACACGCCTTCGGTGACCTCGAGGTCGATGCCACAGGTCTCGCCCGCTTCCACGCCGACCACGGTGGCGACCGGCGTCCCGTCGCGCAGGATTGTGACGCCAAGCGGCAGTGCGTTCTCTACGTCGCCAATGACCTCGACGCGCACGATGCCAGGAGTGAGATTGCCGTCGGCTTGCAAGCCAAGGCTGCCATATCCGTTGACAACGTCGTCGATCGTGACGCTGACGAGCCGCCCTTCCGGAGCTGGCGCCGTCGCGCACTGTGTCGGCGCCTCAGTCGTTGCTGTCGGCAGCGTCAAATCCGATGACGTCGTGTTGTCGTCCGAGCAAGCGGCCAACGAAACCAACACAACAACAAAAGCGACAGATCGACGGACAGGGGTCATGGCCGCAGCGTACCCACCGAGCACGACTCTCCATCCGCCGGCACCCCGTGGCTACCCTGACGCGATCATGCCCACGTTGCCGATCAAGGAAGAGTCAATCGAGCAAGGTCAGATGGACACACACGACATCCTGGCGCATCGTCCGTCGTGGAAAATGAGCGAACTAGCCGACGCGCTCCACGTCGAGCCGTCGACAGAGACACGCGCCCGTCGAACGATTGGTGAAGGCCGGAATGGCCGAACGGCAGGCGACGAAGTCACCATCCAAGATTTCATCCAAGAAATGCAATGACAGTTGCCGCTACTTGGCAACACGCAACGAACTACGATTAGGCGAACGCCCTGCTAGCTGGCACTGACCAACACGAGACGAACAGTTCGGAACAGACTCGTAATGCGTAGGTCAGGAGTTCGATTCTCCTCTTGGGCTCCATGGGACGACAATCGATCCTCGCGATCGGAAGCATCGTTCTCGTTTCGTGCACTTCATCGCCCGGCGTTCATACTCAACGCGCCGACCAGCTGCCTGCGTCGACGACCGCCAGCACGACACCAGACCAACCATCGCAGCCGCCAACTGGGTCCGATGCTGGTGACGGTCTCGGCGATGTCTTGTACCCGGATCTCGGCAACCCGGGGCTCGACGTACTGCACTACGACGTCGCGTTGTCGTACGACCCGAGCAGCGACCGAGTCGAAGCCACCGTCGGGATCGACACGCAACTGACGAGCGATCGCACCGAGATCACCCTCGACGCCATCGGGTTGACCGCGACGCAAGTCACCGTCGACGGCGAACCCGTCGTCGCTGTCGCCGACGACCCCGAGATGCGAATACCACTGCCGCAACCAGGTAAGGCCGGCGACACGCTGCGCATCGTCGTCGAATACGAATTCACTTCCGAACCAACTAATACCGACATCGGATGGTTCAACACTGACGGTGGTTCATACGTGCTCAACGAGCC
>JAYVVU010000109.1:0-2188 GCA_043786755.1 Actinomycetota bacterium | reverse complement strand
TCGACGAGCGGATCGGTGAAGAAGCGGACCTTCGAGTAGTCGGCCACTACCAGCAGCACCTGGAACCCCGTTTGGTCCGCGGTCAGCGCCATACCGCCCTCAGCCGCGACGACAAGCGCACCCTCGACTGCGTTGGTGAACTCCATGTACTTTCCGAGTACGGCCGAGCGAGGCGCGCGGTACGTAACCCCGGCTTCGAGCGGCCCGCGAGGGATCGCTGGCGGCAGGGCTTCGGTCGTGGGCACCGACTCGGTGGTCGTAACGGTCGGCGCCGTCGTCGAGGGAGGGACCATACCTTTGATCGACCGGGTCTCGGTTCGCTGCACGACGAACACCGCAACAGAGGCTGCCGCGACGAGTATCGCCGCGGTCGCAGTCATCCAGCGCGGCGATGGGTGACCTGCACTTGGCGCGCGCCCCGAACCGGAGATGGCACTGGGGATGGAATCGGCGACCGCGGGAAAGCCCATCTCGGCTATCAGCGTCTGTTCCAGCCGGTTGGCGAACTCGCTGTCCGGTGTCAGTTCAAGGTCGGGAATGCCACTCATGCCGGTCCCCTCGCCATCCTACGCATCTGCTCTCGAGCGCGAGCCAGCAGCGAGTGCGTGGCCGTCACGCTGCGGCCGATCGTCCGCGCGATCTCAGTGACGGCAAGCCCGTCGACATAGCGCATCATCAGCACCACACGGTGGATCGGATCGACGGAGTGCAGGTTGTGCAGCACGTCGCTTCGATCCGGCTCGTCCGCAGTCGCATCATTGTCGAGGCCGCCAGCGACAAGACGAAGTTTTCGGTTGAACCTGGCCTCGCGACGGACATGGTCGACGAACCTGCTCCGCGCGACCGTTAGCAACCATCGCACATCGGCGCACTCGAGGCGGCCCCTGCGCAACTCGCGAGTGAGTAACACGAAAGTGTCTTGGGTGAGATCTTCGGCGAGCGATCGGTCGCCAGCGGTCAACCGGTGAAGGTAGCCATAGACCGTGGCGAGGTAGGCGCGGTAGAAGGTAGAGAAACCCTCTGGCGACATGACGTCACGCGACTCTTCGCGCTCCTGCTGCGACATCACGCCCCTCCCCGGTCACAGTTTGCCAAGCCGCCAGCAACGCTGCCAGAGTCAGCTACGCGGATTTCCGATAGTCGCCAGTCCTGACGCCCGGCGACCCATTCGTCAACCGGCGCGCAGTGCCAGCGCCAGGCCTCCCTCTTCGGTTGATCTTCGAGTGCGATGGGGCCGTTGGCCCTGCGCAACTGTTGCCACGGGTCTCCCTTTACCTCTATCCATGGGAACAGGCGACGCAACACTCGCTCGACTAGATCGCGACTCGGCTCGAACGTCATGCCTAACCCTCGAGCTGCGGGATGCACTCGTCCAATACTTCACGAACCGCTGCACCGTCGAGCATCACTCGACGGTACTTGTCAGATCGGTTCGAAGTCGCCTTCGGCTGTCCAGCATTCGCAGTCGCTTGACCACTTGATGGTGCGCACCTGATCGACGCCGGCGTGGTCGTCGGCCGTGAAGGTCACGTTGCCCCACGCAGCCAGCGGGAAGTCGGTGATCTGCTCGAGCGCGGCCACGAAGCTTTCCTTGGTCGGATTGTCGCCGGCGTTGCGCAGGCCTTCCATTAGCAGCGACATCAGGTCACACGTGAACAACGTCTGGCCGGTCTCGCCGCTCTCGGGTGAAACGAGTTCAACGTCTTCGCCCGTGAACGCTTCGTAGTTGTCGACGCACGTCACCGCTTGCGGGTTGAGATCGAAACCGGCGGCGACTTCACCGACGCGACTCATCGTCATCGCCTCGGCCCCATCGACGAGTGTTTGCGGGAACGATTGCGTGGACACATCGGTCAGCTGGTTGGCCCACTCCGGGAACAGCAGTGAGGGATGGTAGCCCTGCTGTTCTGCGCTGGCGAGGAAGTTGGTCACGCTGCTCGTGCCCACCATCAGGATCGCGAGGTTGGCGTCGTCGGATACAAACCGCTGAACGACGATCGCGTCTTGTGGGCTACCGATGCCTTCACCGTCGGAGGGCAGGTCGGATGCGATCTCAATGCCGATGTCGGCCAGTGCAGCTACGAACGCATCGTGCGCTTCTTCCGAGCGCGTGTCCCAGTAGAGGCCGATGCGCTTGCCATCGAACGCGCCCTTCTTGTCGGCCCACTTGACGAACGCCTGCATCACC
>JAYVVU010000108.1:0-5184 GCA_043786755.1 Actinomycetota bacterium | reverse complement strand
CGTACATGAGCGACGACATGCCAACGCACACTGTGCGCCAAGCACACCCCGACTTCAGCGGAACCAGGGGAACCGAGATTGCTTTCGCGGCCAGCCTCGATCACACGATCTGGTTTCACCGACCGTTGCGTGCCGACGAATGGCACCTCTACGACTTCTCTTGTCACGGGTTCATCGGAGGCCGCGGGTTGGCTATCGGGCACGTGTACGCGGCCGCAGGTACCCACGTTGCCACGGTTGCCCAGGAAGTCCTCATACGCGATGCCCGCAAGGAGGGCCAATGAACGCCGACTCGAGCGATATCGATGCCCTCGCCGACGAAATCAATACCGTTGCCCGCCTGACGGGCACGTTCACGCTGCGCTCGGGACAGATCGCGACGGAGTACTTCGACAAGTATCGCTTCGAAGCGCGCCCGAAATTGCTGGCGCGAATCGCTGCCGCGATGGCACCGCTGATTCCCGCCGACACGGAGGTGCTCGCCGGGTTGGAGATGGGCGGTATTCCAATCGCGACCGCATTGTCGTTACACACCGGAATCCCCGCCGCATTCGTGCGCAAGCAAGCCAAGCAGTACGGCACCGCTCGCTTGGCGGAAGGATGCGACCTCGATGGTCGACGAGTAACGGTCGTTGAAGATGTCATCACGACTGGCGGCCAGGTGGTCATCAGCACGAACGATCTCCGTGCGCTCGGCGCGAAAGTTGGTCATGTGCTGTGCGTCATCGACCGCAGCATCGACAAGGCCGCCGCGCTCACCGCCGAGGGACTCACGCTGCACGCGCTTCTCACCCGGGCGCAGCTCGACGCCGCCGAGGCCCGCTGGCAAACAACACGCCCGGGTTGAGCTGGTTCTTCGGGTCGAGCGCCTTCTTAATTGCGCGCATCGCTCCGTAGGCGACCGGCCCCTTCTGACGCTCGAGCCAATCGACCTTGGCAACACCGATTCCGTGCTCGGCGCTGATGGTGCCGCCGAAGTCGATCACGGCTTGCAACACGTGGTCGCGCAGCGCAGCACTCGCTTCGCCGGCGCCGACGATGTTCACGTGCAGATTTCCTTCGGCGAGATGGCCGAAGATGATGACGCGAGCGTCCGTCGGCGCCGCGGCATGAATCTGGCGCACCAGCCGATCGAGATGAGTGACGGGCACAGCAACATCCAGTTTCAATGGCGCGCCGAGAGTACCGATCGCAATCGTGATGTGATCGCGAATCCGATACAGCGCCTCTCGTTGATTGCCGAGGGCGAGCACGCCTCGCAGATCGGCGAGTAGCTCGATCAACTCGTCGCGCGGATCGGTATGTGCCGCGCAGTCCACCATCACGAACGCTCCAGCTTCAAGCGGGTCGAGCGGTGGCTTCACGTTGAGGAAGTCGCAGGCGACCGCGAGAGCCTCCGGCATCATCAACTCAACTGCGTCAAGGTTCGGCAGCTGACGCAAGCGGGTCAGCAGCAACACCGCATCGGTCAACGAGTCGCAGGCAACAAGCGCGGCTGCGGTCTCGCGATACCAGGGCACCAACCGCAGACGGGCAGCAGTGACGACTGCCAGCGTGCCTTCGCTGCCGACCAGCAGGCCGGGCAGGTGCAGGCCGGCGGTCTCCTTCGGCAGCCCTGCTAACTCGTCGACAATCGAGCCGTCGGCTAACACTGCCTGCAACCCCATCACCTGGGAGCGCATTGTCCCGAAGCGCACTACGCGCGAGCCACCCGCATTGGTGCTGACCGCGCCGCCAACTGTTGCTGATGCGCGGGCTCCCCAGTCGACAGCGAAGTCGAGCCCCGAGGCGCGCGCATGTTGCTGCAGTGCCTCGATCGTTACGCCTGCGCCCGCAGTGACCTGCAGTGCCATCGTGTCGACAGGCCCGAGCTCGGTCAGTCGTTGCAGCGAGAGCAGTAAGGCGCCCGCACGCGGAACGCTGCCGCCCACAAGTCCTGTGTTACCGCCCTGCGCGACTATCGGGACGCCGGCCGCGGCGGCGACGCTGACGACTGCTGCCACTTCTTCCACCGACGCGGGGCGTACGACGCACGGCGTCTCGCCGTCAAACTGTCGGAGCCAATCGTTCTCGTACGTGACGCGCATGTCGGCGTCGGTGAGCACGTTTGACTGGCCGACGATCGTGCGCAACTCTGCAATAAACGCGTCACTCATGAAACAAGTGTTGCGCCAGTCGGCAGTTCGCGCAGCAACGGGTCGCTCACCCAGCACCGCGTCAGGTGCAATGTGCTCTCGATACGGACCACGCGCTTGGGCTGGTCGAACGCGCGACCACACATGCTGAGCGCAGCTTTGACGCAATCGTCTTCGGTTGGCAACACCATCGGCATACGCGACCTTCGCAGGCCGGCAATACCAGCGGTGAAACAGTTCATGTACGTCTTCTGCCAGTCGACCTTCTGTGCGAGCGCGACCGGGATGAAATCAGCGAAGCCGATACCAAGCGCATTGCCTGCCGAGACATCGGTGATGTCGAGCAACACAATCGCGCTGACATCAGGCTCGGCGAGATCGCGCAGGCCGTGCACCCAGAAGCGACCGGTCACGTTCGGGTCGAGCGTGGTGCCGCTGATGTCTTTGCCACCCTTCTCGATGATGAGCACATCGATCTGCGGGAACGGCAACGGCGGCACAAGGTCGCGCGAGTAGTTGGTGAGGTCGATCTCGTCTTGGCCACCGACACCGTCCGCAGACAGTGCCTCCACGCGCACCACTTCCCCATCGGCCGACTCGATCGAAGCGACGCCGCCCAGCAGTCGCCCTGTCGCGCGCAACGCAACAATGCCATCGACGATGCGGTTGCGCATCTCGACCGGCCCACACGCATGAATCTGCGCCGCACCGGGCTGTTTGCCAAAGCCGACGACCGCCATCTTGGCGCAACCCGATTCGATCGGGCCGGTGAAGCACGTGTGCGGCTTGATGCGGTTAACCGGCAGGATGCGATCGGCGCCAGCCGCATGCCGATCGAGATACAACGGCATGCCACCCGCCGTACGCGCGACTTCGACCGTCTCCATCGTTGCTCGAATCTCGGCGCCAACAGATTCTTCGGTGATGCCAAGGCTTTGCAACATCGCCAATTGCCCTTCGGCCTTCGCTCCCCCATGGCTGCCCATCGCGGGTACGACAAACGGCTCGGCGCCCAGCGCACGCAGACCGGTGATCGTGCCGCGCAGCAACGCGACGCGTTCCTTCAACCCGCGGCTGCCCCCGCCGACCGCGACAGTCATGCCCGGCGTGATGCTGCCTGCGAATCGTTCAATCACGCCCGCATGCGCGACCGCGGCGACATCGGCGATTACTGCCGGTCGCGGCAGGGCTAGACGAATTTCCGTCAACGCAGGAACTTTCAAATCGGCGTGGAACGGAAGCTCAACACCGGCAAAGAGTTGATCCCAGTTCACGCTTCAACCGTACCTTGCCTACGCTCGCCTGAATGCTGAGAAGAGCGGTCGTCGTTGGCTCATCGCTCGCTGGCCTGCGCGCCTGCGAATCGTTGCGGCAAGAAGGCTTCGACGGCGAGATCGTATTGGTTGGGGCGGAGACCGAGATTCCGTACGACCGACCTCCGCTTTCGAAGAAGGTGCTCGCCGGCGAATGGGACGTCGATCGCATTCGCCTACGCAAGGCCGAGGACTTTGCTGGTCTCGCGCTCGACATGCGCCTGGGCAGCGCGGCGGTTGCATTGCGCGTCGAGAGTCGGATCGTGGAGCTCGCCGGCGGCAGCGAGGTGCCGTTCGACGGCTTAGTGATCGCGACAGGTGCCGCACCGCGCCGATTGCCCAATCAACCCGATCTCGACGGTGTCGTCGAGTTACGCACACTCAGCGATTCGATCGCGCTGCGCGACCGCATCGCCGATGGTCGCGCACGCGTGACGGTGATTGGCGCCGGCTTCATCGGCTTAGAAGTTGCGGCGACTGCGCGCCAACGCGGTTGCACGGTCACTGTCTTGGAGGGCGCGCCGGCACCGATGATCCGCGGACTGGGCGCGAAGATGGGTACCGCTGTTGCCGCCGTGCATGCACGCAACGACGTCGACCTGCGCTGCGAGGTAAGTGTTGCGGGCATCGAAGGCGACGGCAACCGCGTCACCGGCGTTCGCTTGGCGGACGGAGGCCTGATCGCCAGCGACGTAGTGGTGGTCGGCGTCGGTGTCGCACCTGCGACCCAATGGCTGGCAGACAGTGGACTAAAGATCGGCGATGGGATCATCTGCGACGCGACGCTGCAGACGAGCGCGCCGGGGATCTACGCCGCTGGCGATTGTGCGCGCTGGCCGAACGCGGTGTTCGCCGGCTTTGACGACGAAGAGATGCGCGTCGAGCACTGGACCAACGCCGCCGAGCAGGGCGCTGCAGCGGCGCGCAACATGCTGGCCGGGGCGCGCCGCGACGCGCCGACCCCATACGAATCCGTGCCGTTCTTCTGGAGCGATCAGTTCGACAGTCGTATCCAGTTCGTCGGCCGCGCCCACGGAGGCGACGACATTCATGTGTACGCCGGCGACCCATTCGCGAACGACACGACCGGATCGTTCGCCGCGCTGTACGGCTTCGAAGGGCGATTGCGCGGCGTGCTGGGCGTGAACATGCCGCGGCTGGTGATGCCATTTCGAGCACTACTCGCCGCGAAAGCGACATGGTCTGAGGCACTAGAGAAGGCAAAGAGCCTCGCACCCTAAGCTCGCAACCCGGTTTGTGTCGCGGCTCGACCTCAGAAAACTCCGGGTGCGGCCGCGACACAAACCGTGCTTTGGTAGACCTTGAGGACCGATGACGAACTCACACACAGAACTTGCCGCGGACTTTCAGCGTGATGGTGCCGTCTGCGCGCGCGGTGTTGTGTCGGCAGCGCTCCTCGAACGGGTAGCGGCGGCGATCGATGCGAACCTTGCTGAGCCGAGTGAGCTTGCACAGGTCGCAAGCGGTGCCGACGACCCTGGCCGATTCGTCGAAGACTTCTGCAACTGGCAGCGCTTCCCCGCGTACCTCGAACTTGCGGAGGCGATGGCACCACTGGCCCACGCGCTGATGAGCAGTCAGACGGTCCGGCTGTATCACGACCACCTGCTGGTCAAGGAAGCTGGAACTCGGCAACCGACGCCCTGGCATCAAGACCAGCCGTACTACGACGTCGAGGGCCGCGACGTCATCAGCATGTGGTTGCCAGTTGATGC
>JAYVVU010000107.1:0-2193 GCA_043786755.1 Actinomycetota bacterium | reverse complement strand
GCGATCTACCAGGTCGACAAGCTGATCGCGATGTGGGACACGCTGGATGCTGCCGATCAGGCTGCGTTCAACTTCGACCCACGCAGTGTCGATTGGCCGACATACATCAGCACCATCCACCTGCCCTCGATCGTGCATCACTCACGTGCGAAGGTCACGCCCGGCAAGAACCGCAACGATCGATCCGACCGCTTGCGTCGCTCCATCATGTCGCCCGATCGCCATCTCGCGGCTTTCGACCTTGAAAACACACTGATCGCCAGCAACGTGGTCGAGAGCTACTCGTTCCTCGCAACGCGTCGGCTGAACACGCCGGAACGCATTCGCTACGTGCTGCGCACACTTGCGGAAGCACCGCGGTTGAGTTCGATCGACCGCAAGGACCGCAGCGACTTCCTGCGCTTTTTCTATCGCCGCTACGAGGATGCACCGATCGCCCAGATTGCCGAGGACTCCCCCGAGTTGCTCAGCCAACTGATTCTCGCCAAGTCGTTCCCGGCCGGACTGCGCCGCGTGCGCGAACACCGCGCACTTGGCCATCGCACGATGCTGATCACGGGCGCGCTCGACTTCGCGGTTGAAGGCTTGCGTCCGCTGTTCGACGAGATCGTTTCCGCCAAGCTGACCACGCGCCCCGATGGGACGTATAGCGGCAACATGGGCGTAGTTCCGCCGACCGGCGAAACGCGCGCCGAGATCATCGCCGATTATTGCGCGAGCGAAGGCCTACGTCTCGAAGACAGCGTGGCGTACGCCGACAGCACTAGCGACCTACCGATGCTGGAAGCGGTCGGCTTCCCCGTCGCGGTCAACCCCGAGACCCGATTGGCCGCCATTGCGCGCAAGCGTGGCTGGCTGGTCGAGCACTGGGAGAAGGCCAGCGGCGCACCCAAGATGCTGCTACCGCTCGGCACCATGCTTTCCGAGCGCGACCGCAGGCGGGTCTTTCCAGTAGGTGAAAGGCAATGAGCCGACTCGTCTTCTCGCGCAAGCCGGCCCGTTTTGCGTTGGCTCGCATCGCTGGGTCGATCATGCCTGGCGCCGGCGCGTCATTCGGCCCGCTAGCCGTCGAGTCCGACGAAGCACTTCCGCTCCCAACGCCCGATTGGGTCCGACTGCGGCCGCGACTCGCCGGCATCTGCGGCAGCGACCTGGCAATGATTGACGGCACCGCCTCCGCCTACTTCGACCCCCTGGTGAGCTACCCGTTCACGCCTGGCCACGAGGTCGTCGCCGACGTGCTCGACGCAGACGGCGGCGCCACCCGCCGCGTCGCTTTAGTGCCGGTGTTGTCGTGCGTCACCCGCGGCATCGACCCCTTGTGCTCGGCTTGCGCGACGGGCCAGATCAACCTTTGCGAGCGAGTCGCGTTCGGTCACCTCGGGCCAGGGCTGCAAAGCGGCTACTGCAGCGACACCGGCGGCGGCTGGAGCCACGCGATGATCGCGCACCCCAGCCAGCTCGTCGACGTTCCTTCCGACCTCAGCGATGAAGCCGCTGTGCTCATTGAGCCGACAGCTTGCGCCGCTCACGCTGCTGCGCGCTACACCGGCGACGAAACCGTCATCCTCGGTGCTGGCACTCTTGGATTGCTGACACTCGCTGCAATCACGGCCCGCAACGACGACCGACGCGGGCCGATCGTCGTCACCGCGCGCTACGCCGAACAGAAGCGGCTGGCGAAAGAGCTGGGCGCCGACGTTGTGTGTACAAGCGACGAACTGCCGCGCTGGGTGCGCACCGCGAGCAAGTCGTTGATGATCGGCGATCAGCTGACCTGCGGTGCTCGCCATGTGATCGATTGCGTCGGCAGCACCGAGTCGATGCAGCAGGCACTGCAAGTAGTCGCACCCGGCGGTGAAGTCCAGTTGGTCGGTATGCCCAGCAACGTTTCGCTGGAGCTCACCTCGCTGTGGCACCGCGAGGTTGCAATCCGCGGCTGCTATGCGTATTCACACGCCGACTTCCACGCAGCAATCGACATCATCCGACATCACGACCTTGCACGACTGTTGTCGGCGACTTACGCCCTGAGCGACTACACCGAT
This sequence comes from Actinomycetota bacterium, assembly GCA_043786755.1. GTDB lineage: Bacteria > Actinomycetota > Acidimicrobiia > Acidimicrobiales > Ilumatobacteraceae > UBA668. Next base: position 145 of record JAYVVU010000107.1, on the reverse strand, counting down.
GCCATCGCCCACGCCGCATCTGCCGGCCGCCGCGGCGCAGTCAAGATTGCGTTCGACATGAGAGGTAAATAGCCATGCCCCGTCCCGGTTTTGTACTCGAGGTCGACCGCTCGACCCCGCCGATCTTGTTTTGGCGCGGCGAGAA
>JAYVVU010000106.1:0-2196 GCA_043786755.1 Actinomycetota bacterium | reverse complement strand
CTGCCCCGGATTTGACCCTGGCATTCCCGGGTGGACCGTGCAGGATTGCCAGTACATGCCGTCGTACAGCAACGGGGTGCAAGTGCTGGTGCTGCGCCGCAACGACGATGGCCGCTTCGCCGTCGCCGCGCTGTTCCTCAACAGCGGCAGCTGGGTGCAGCGCTACTGGGCTGAAGAAGCCGGCCCGGGCGTCTGGAGCAGCGTCACCGTCATCGTCGGCGACTTCCACTTCGACGACGGTGCCGAAGTCTGGGTTGGCTACCGCTACGACGGTTCTGGTGGCTACCTCGACATCGACGTTCTGGATGCGCGACCCGACGGGTCGATCATCCTGGGCGGACTGCAAGGTCTCGACCACGGTCAGGTCGATCTACACCCGGGCGGTGCGACGGTTGCCACGGCGGTTTACGCCGACAGTGAACCAAACTGCTGCCCGGGTCACTTCCACCTGCGCGAAGTCGCCTTCGCCAGCGGTCAGTGGCAGATCGATAGCGGCACTACTTACGCGGCCGACGCTGTACCGCCCGTGGCTGGCGACTTCTGACAGCCGTCGCGGAGACCGATACGGTGTCGGTCTATGAGCGAGATCTTGGAAGTCGACCTGCTGCGCTTTGAGAAGGGCACAGCAGCACAACGCAAAGCTGTCGTCGATGGCGTGCGCCGCAGCTTGGTGACCGGATTTGTGTACACGAGCCACGATCTGGGCGAAGACATGCTCGACACTGCGTACGGCATGTTGCGCGAGTTCTTCGAGAAGTCGCAGGCCGTGAAGCAAGGTTTCATCGCTCCCGACAGTCACGGCCAGACCGGGTACACCGGCTTGCTTGTCGAGACCGCTGCAACCAGCGATGTGCCCGACTGGAAAGAGATGCTGAACTGGGGTGTCACGTTGCCAGTCGGTCATCCGCTACGCACGCGCTATCCGCATCGTTACGGCGAGCAGGTACTTCCGGAAGCAGCAGTGCCTGGCATCACCGAAGTACTCAATGGCTTTCATCGCAAGATTGAAGACATTCAGGTCCGCTTCTTGCGCGTGATCGCCGAAGGTCTCGGTTGCCACGAATCGTTGTTCAACGAGATGACGACCAACGGTGCGACCCTGACCCGCGCGATTCGCTACCCGTCGATGGAGCAGGCGCCCGGCGGCACGCACGTCTGGGCTGGCGCGCACGGCGACATCAACCTGATCACGGCGCTGCCGCGCGCGACCGCGCCGGGCCTGCAAGTGCTGGTCGACGACAAATGGGTCGATGCGGTTGCGCCAGCCGGGCAGGCGATCATCAACACCGGCATGATGCTCGAGCGCTTCACCAACGGTGTCATCCCCACCGGGATCCATCGCGTCGTTGCCGCGCCGGGTTACAAGGGCGAGCGTTACAGCGTCGTGCAGTTCTGCCACCCGACGCCGTGGACGTTGCTCAACCCGTTGTCGGCGTGCATTACGCCCGACAACCCGCAACGGTTCTCGGGCATGATGAGCGCCGATGCGCTCGACCTTGTGCTGTACGAAATCAATCTTGTTGAAACTGCTCGTCGTGTCAGTTAGCGAATGACCGACGCATCGCTTGCAGCCGAGCAAGACGACGGTAAGCCACGAGTAGTTGGTGGCGACGTTGTCGTTGCCGTCGACATCGGCGGAACAAAGATGGCTGTTGGCCTGATGACAATGCAGGGCGAGCTGATCGATCGCGGGCAGTTCCTAGTCGATCATGGGCTCAAGTCGGAAGAACTGTTCATTGTTCTTGCCGATGCAGTCGACCAGCAGATCACACGTGCTCGTCAGCACCATCGCATGAGTCCGGTCGCCGTTGGCGTTGGTTGCGCCGGACCGATCGAGATCGGTTTAGAGACTGTGTCGCCGCTGAACATTTTCGCGTGGCGCGAGTTTCCGTTGCGTCAGCGTCTGGCGGCCACCACTTCGCTGCCCGTATACGGCGAACTCGACGCGAAAGCGTTGGCGCTCGCCGAAGGGTGGCTCGGCGCGGCAGTAGGCAAGCAGAACTTTCTGGCGATGGTCGTCAGTACAGGCATCGGCGGTGGAGTCGTGTTGAACGGCCAGTTGCTCGATGGTGCGACTGGCAATGCCGGGCACGTCGGTCACATCATCGTCGAGCCCAATGGCCGACGTTGCGAGTGCGGGTCGCGCGGCTGTCTGGAAGCGGAAGCGTCGGGGCTGGCAATCGCGGCCATCACTGG